>NZ_LSSO01000090.1:0-75524 GCF_001645205.1 Brevibacillus sp. SKDU10
CTGTTGATCCTGACGACTACACCGAACAAACGAAGCCAGATATTACATTAGGAGAAGCGCTCCAATTAGCTTTTGGTTTTGAGGACAAGGAAGGAAAATTATATTACAACAATACGAGTATAGATGATTTTAGATTGGTGTTTGATGAAGAAACTGCTGATAATATAGAAAAACAATTAGAAGATCTGAAAACAAAAAATATCTATGACGTCCAACTGCATGCTCGAATGAATATACTAATTTCACCGAAGAAGGATGAACCTGGTGTTAATGAAGGGTTATCTAGCTGGGAAATAGATGGGGAAGACAATTACTATAAATATGATGTGCTGCAAACTGGCTGGCAAACGATAAATGGGAAAAAGTATTATTTTAATGAAAATGGCACTTTAGTACCCAACAAAGTAATTGAGGATGGAACCTATCAAATAAATACAGCATTAAAGAATACAAGTCTAGTTGATTGGAATAGAAGCGATAATAATATCACAGTGTGGGAAACGAACGATGGAAGTAATCAAAAATGGAAATTGAAATATGATGACTCTCAACAAGCCTATGTGATTCGAAGCTTAGAAAATAACGATAAAATTATGGCTTGGAATGCTTATCAGGATTCCACTAATGTATTTGCTGCAACGTTTGAAGGGAAACCCGAACATTTTTGGATTCCTGAATTGCTAGGTAATGATTTCTATATCTTAAAAAACAAGAAAGATCCGACTAAAGTGTTGGATGTAGATGGTTCAGGCACTTCAAACGGGTCCAACATTCAGGTGCGTGATTACAAAGGCACTGATAATCAAAAATGGAAATTAGAACAAGTGGAAGCAAATTAGGTTGTCAATCTACGTATGTACAACGAAATAAACATGAAGGTAGTGTCTGAATCTCCCGCTATCCCATAGATGTCAAAAATAGCCCTCTTTTACATAGTAATCACATATTAGATTTACTAAAAAAGAGGTCTGTTTTCTTTCTTTGTCGATGAATCTGAGAAACGAGCGTTCTATTCTTCGATGGATTTACAAAAGACTCTACTGCTTTCGGGGGGCCACTACTGTAAGGAGGAATTTAAATGCTACACAGACATAAAATGCGGCAAGTTCTGAGTACAACTGCTATGATATTTGCCTTAACAGCCACTTCACCAGCGTTCTCCTATATTGCTCATGCGGCAAATGGATCACATGATGTAGAAGATAAAAAGAAAGAGGATAAAGAAAAAAAAGACAAAGAAGATAAAGAAAAGAAAGAGCGAGAGAAAAAAGCCAGAGAAGAAAGAATGAAGGAAGTCATAAAAGGAATTGTAAAAACAGAAGGTAACAAGGAGGATGAGCAACGCTTAGAAGATACCCAAGCACTATTAAACAAACTTTCGCCTGAAATATTGGAAATGTATGAAAAGGTGGGAGGGAGAATTCATCTGACCGAAAATAGTATCGCGGAAAATCCTATAGTCAAAGGACTCAGTGAAAAAGACAAAAACATAAAAGATAGCGAAGGAAAAGAGGTTTCTGTAGATTCTCACTTTGTATTTTCAATAGGTGGTAAAAATCCAACTGTGATTATACATACAGAAGAGTATTCAGAAAGTCACACCAAAAGCAAAGAGATATATTATGAGATAGGAAAAGCAATCGCTCGTGACACGTTAGGAGAAAGTGCTTTTGTAAATGAAAGTTTTTTAGATGCTGTACATCAAGCAAAGGCAGACGAAGATGCAAGTGCTTTACTTCTTTCACATGTACCTCCTCATGAAGGTGAGTATGATACCGCATATGTGAAAGAACACATCAATGACTTTCGAGAAGTGTTTGCACAGGCCTTTGCGTATTATTATGAACCTAGTTATCAACCTGTTTTACAAGCTTATGCACCGGAAATGTTTAGATATATGAATGACATGAGCAAAAAAGGATTTAATGAAACCAATACTCCATTAATGGAAAAACAAACAACTCCCTTAGACTTTCAAGGTGATATAGATGCTGCTAAGGAATTTGGAGCTAAAATAAAACTATCGGATACTGTAGTGACAAAAGAAGACAAAAAATTTATGGATGGTTATGTAGCATATGGCCCAATGTTAAATAGGATTTTACGAGGGGTCGACAAACATCCGGGAATTTCTGATATTGATCTGTTCATTCATGGGATCGACAGTCTCTTTAAAAAAGAAGAAGCAAAGCTTCCTAATGATCTTATTGTATATCGAAGAACGGATGAGAGGGAATTTGCTCTCCCAGCGGGGTCTTTATTCACTAAGGATGGAAATGTTAATCACGACGCCATTAATAAATTAAAGAAACTAGAAGGCAAAATAAAAACGGATAAAGGGTTTATTAGCACATCACTAGCTCTTAATAGTGTTCCTTTAGGTGGAAATCAGGAATCAATTCTTATACAAATGAAACTCCCAAAAGGGACTCCTGCAATTTACATGGATAATAGCTGGTTAGAGTTATTATTGAAAAGAGATTCTTCTTATAAAATTATAAATGTGAAAGGTATAGTTTTAAATGGTAAGATCGTTGTCAATATAGAAGCTGAACTATTACCAGAGAAACAGAAAAAAAAATGATCTCTCAAATCAAAAAACCTCATAAATGAAGAACAAGCCGATTGCTTAGAGTTGCAGTCGGCTTTTTTTAGATTCCATAGGTTTAAATAAAATTGCTATAAGCGAAAACCAACCTTTAACAAATACGAATCCTATTACACCACCTATTACATTAAGGATGAGATTATCAATATCAAAAAAGCCAGCCCGAATTACTAATATCATTGAATTCATTAAAAGGCTAAGGGTTAGAGTAAATACAAAATTCTTAGCATATTATTTATCGAGATAAATAACAAAGGAATCAGAATTCCAATCGGGATATAAAGTAGAATCTTCCTTAGTAATTCAAAACGATTGAAAGATTCGAAATCCGTAAAAAACGATATTGGCATCCTATCATAACCGCTCGTGGTGGCACTGTTTTGAAATGGATATTTATATTAAGATAGAAATTGGATGACAAGGAAAAATGTATTTAAATGTAACGAAAATAGAGTTTTTGATAAAAAGAAATGCTGCGTAAGGAAAGAATGCTCTATTAAAGAGGAATAGCTAAAGGTGATATTTATGAAAGAAGTTCATACAGAAACGATTCATCCATCTATAAGGAAGCTTTTGTCCTTTGCCACATCAGAGTTTAAGGTTGGGCAAGAATACCAGAAATATTTAGAATTGCTAAACCGAAAATTGTATAGTTTTGAGCTTGAAGGGGAAATTGTTGGTTGTATTGGAATTGAAATGATCAGTGATAAAGAGTGTGAAATTAAACATATTGCGGTATCTTCAGGCCAAAGAGGTAAAGGTATTGGCAGCAAGATGATTAACTATGTCTCTGATACATATTCAGTGATTTATGCTGAGACGGATCATGATGCAGTGGATTTTTATCGAAATTACGGTTTCGAGGTAACGAGCTTGGGTGAAAAGTATCCAGGTGTAGAACGTTTTCTATGTACATGTAGAAACGAAAAATTTTATTGAACGAACAGGTGCTTTCGTTTCGTCAAAACAAAAAAGGGTCGATTTCCTGTACACGAGGAATCGACCTTTTTCTGACTTCTGCAAGTAAGGGCACCCGTTAGCTTACTTTTCGTTTGGGTTTAGTACTTAATTGTAATAGCCAAGGCTCCCCATTGTTCTTCTTGTTGTGGAGAATAGATTTCATAAGTTCCTTCTAGCATTTCTTGCATTGTCCAGCCTTCACAATCAAAAGCTTGAAATGGAATATCCTCATACATTGCTTGAAACGTATCGTATTGTCTGAGTTCTGTAACTTGAACATTTATTGTTTCATCTTTCTCAGGGACTTTCATGAATGCAATAGTATCGCCAACTTTGATTTTTCTTCTTTTTTCATCGTTTAATCGAACCTCAACCGTCTTTTTTCCTTGTTTCATTGCCTTAAAATATTCTCCTAGTAACGAGACAAAGGACTCTAAAATAATGTAAAATGAGAGACTATCAATTTTTTAAAAGGTGGGAGATACTAGTTGCTTATCATATTAGGGTAAGAGCGGGAGCAGTTATTCTAGAAATTGATTCAATCCTGTTAATTGAATTTCATGATGAAAATGGACTTCATTATAATTTACCAGCAGGCAGAGTGGAACCTAATGAAACCATTATAGAAGCCGTGCAAAGAGAAGCGAAAGAGGAAGCGTCAATTGATGCAGAAGTGGGTTCACTAGCATTTGCTTATGAATATGCCCCTCATCTAAATTCTAATAAATATGGATCAACACATTCGTTAGGTCTAATGTTTGAATGTACAATAAAAGATGGTTTTACACCGAAAATGCCTGTTCATCCTGATCAGAATCAAACCGATGTAAAATGGATACCGCTTTCTGAATTACAGCATATAATCCTGTATCCAAACATAAGAGAGCATATAATTAATTATGCAAAAAGTAAAAGGAATATAGATATGATTGAAGAGCATTTATTAGAAGAATATAGCTCAAATTAGAGTCTACGCTTGATTTTAGAAACACTAGTGTTAAGCTTTCGGTAATAAATTCCTCATCATAATACTGAAAAGACAACTCTTCGTGTGAGAGCAGAGGTTTTAATCTAGCTGTAGCTTTGCAGAGAATTTTCATTCATTATTATGAAGAAAGAATTTCTCACGCGTTGCTTATATTAAGCATCTAGCTGTTAACTGCCAATTATATCTCTATTTATAGGATTTAAAATGATAATAAAGCTACTACAGTTACATTAGCTCTGATGAGTCTTATTGTCGCAATTTATTTTACCCCTCTTGAGCGATATAATAGTTTGGTTAACAGCCATTGCTACGTAGTACCTTTCTTACTTAGTTTAAGCTTAATTGCCATTACATACATAAATCCATTTGGGATTAGGAAAGCTTTTTTCTCAGCACCAACCAATAAAATTGTTTAGAGAGGGTATTTATTCCTAGTAAATATAATTGATCTTATCCGATAGAAACAAGGTTGCAAATCGCAGCCTTTTCTTCCTTTTAAGGTTCAACCTAGAATATCTATTTGTAACGAATTGATGTAAAATATTTCTGAAATAATTATTGATACATACAAAATTATTCTGCAAGAGGTGAAAAAATGGAGATTAGAATGATACATGAAACTGAGGATTTACCGATGGAATTACTGTTGTTGGCAGACCCATCTGAGAGGCTTGTGAAGGAATATGTAGCGAGAGGGCAATGCTATATTATGGAACAGGATGGACGAATTATCGGTGCATATGTGCTTATCCCAACTCGTCCAGAAACAGTAGAGCTTGTCAATGTCGCGGTTGATGAAGAACTGCATGGGAAAGGATATGGAAAACAACTAGTTCTACATGCCATTGAAAGTGCAAGATTGAATCATTATAAAACGATTGAAATTGGAACGGGTAATTCAAGTGTTGTTCAATTAGCACTTTATCAAAAATGTGGATTTAGAATAACTCATATTGATAAGGACTTTTTTATCAGACATTATGACGAACCGATATTTGAAAATGGCATACAGTGCATAGATATGGTGCGTCTATCGCAAGATTTATAAGATTTGTAACGTTTAGAGTTATTACTTCTGGATAGACAAAGATATCAGTAATAGGACTTGGGGCACCATTTTTATCCCTATCGATATAGGGGTATGTTTCCATATTATTTGGATTGCTCTTTTTAGGCTAGTAAAGAGTATTCTGATGTTAATCGAAGACTAACTATTAGGTCTGTCAACAAAACGAGCCATCCTAAGGAGGAAAAATGAAACAGAAACCAATAGTAATAACCATTGCGGCTGTGTCGGGTGGAGGTAAGACAACCGTTGCAAAAAATGTAGCTAGTAAACTTAATAATGCTAGAACCATTCATTTCGATGATTATGACATTCAAGGACCAAGTGATATTGGTACATGGGTAGAAGAAAGTGCAAGTTATGATGATTGGAATGTTGAGCCAATCGTAAAAGACATCAAATCGCTATTACATGAATCTAATTTGCAATATATTATTGTAGACTATCCTTTTTCCTATCTTAATAAGCAGATGAAGGAATTGATAAATCACTCCTTTTATATCGATACACCATTAGATATAGCGATGGCAAGAAGGTTCCTTCGTGAGCCGATGGATTCGATAAATGATGTCATAGATGATTACGAACTATATTTGGAGATGGGAAGAAAGGCATACAAGATGATGGAAAATAAGGTGAAACCTGATGCGGACTATATCGTTGATGGTCAGCTTCCTCTAGATGAAATTGTAAAAGAAATACTGAATAATCTATAAGCTGTGAAAAAATAAGCAGATTACAAACGTGGCATGTGTTGTAATCTGCTTTTGAAAATATAATAGCTTTCCAATTGCGTGCATCAACTGTAAACTGCTGCAATCTTATATTCCTATAGATTTTTTTGCGCATAAATATTTAAAGAGATGTACATAGATAGGAAACCAATGAATAAGGCAATACCTAATGGAAGCCAATCTATGATTATGCCAGGGATTACTTCGGTCAAAGAAAAATGCCAGGATAGGTTTGAAGATTGTATCCATTTTAAAATAGTAGGAAGTACAAAAGGTGTTAGAAAGATTGTAAAGAATGAGATATATCTTGTTTTCTCATAACCTAATTTAATCTGAATAGGTATGAATATTCCAAAGGAAATAGAAACGATCAATAAGGCTATCCCGAAAGTCAAAGGGGTTAGCAGCTCCAAGCCAATAGATGCTCCAAGTACTGCTGCTAGGTTATACAGTAAAAAGCAGCTCATAAAGATCAAAAGAACCAATAGGTATTTTCCCTTAATGATGCCATTACGTGTATAAGGGGTAGTGCATAGCAGAACAGCACCTTTATATTTTTCTTCTGACATGGAAACCATATTAAATAGAATAAATTCTGCGAATATCACAGTGATTAGAAAGCTTATAAAGCTACCTCCACTAAATTCTAGCTTCGAATAGATATAGATGGGGCCAATAACTGCAAAAATGAGCATGGGGATGATATATTTTTTGGCAAGAATTAAATCCTTTTTAACAAGATTCAAAACCATTTTTATGTCCTCCTATATAAGCTAGCATTACATTTTCGATAGATGGTCTCTCTACGATGACACCATTCATCTGTTCTAGAATCGCTTCCGGGTTATCTGTAATTCCTTCAAATCCGTATGCTGTTTGGCGCAGCTTTAAGAATAATTTTTCCGTATGCTGATTAATCAAATGATTGTCGCCCTTGATTAAGGCATGGCGGTCTAATAGTTCATCCTTACTCTCATTTAATATGATTCGACCATTATCAATGAGGATAAGAACGTCAGCAATCTTCTCTAAGTCAGAGGTTATATGAGTAGAAAAAAATACACTTTTTCCTTCCTCTTTCATAAATTCTAACAGGATCTCCATTAGCTCACTTCGAACGAGTGGGTCTAGGCCACTTGTTGGTTCGTCCATGATTAATAAATCGGCATGATGAGAAAGAGCCAAGGTAATGGCAAACTTCATGCGCATTCCTTTTGATAGATGAGAAATTTTTTGATCTAATTTTAATTGAAATCGATTGATATACTGGGAAAATACTGATTCATCCCAGTTACTATAAGCAGGGGCTATTATACTTTTCATTTCTTTTAATGTCATTTCCTCATAGAAATAACCCTCATCCAAGACTATTCCAATCCGATTTTTTATTTGTTGTTCATGTTTTTCTATTTCTTGTCCGTTAAAGCGTATAACTCCTGAATCCTTTTTATAGAGTCCGAGTATTGTTTTTATCGTACTAGTTTTCCCTGATCCATTCGTGCCAATAAATCCAGTAATACAATTTTCTTGTAAAGAAAAATTAATATGATCCAAACTAAAACTGTCTAATTTCTTGGATAAATGATTCACTTCTAAAACATTTTTCATTGTTCCTCATCCTCTTCAAAAAGTATATCCATCATGGCATATAGTTCTTCTTTCTGAATCCCTAGGTTTTTTGCCATATGCCATACCTCTGATAATTTTTTTTCTACTAGGTGCTTTTTCGTTTCCATTAATATATCTACATTTTCTGATGCCACGAATGAGCCTCTACCTGCTTGTGTTACAACAAACCCTTCCTTTTCTAACTCCTCATAGACTCTTTTGGTTGTAAGTACACTAACCTGGAGATCATTTGCTAATGAACGAATGGAAGGAAGCTGTTCTCCTGCCTTTAATTCTTCACGAAGAATAGCCGATTTAATTTGATCCTTTATTTGCTGATATAATGGTTGACCAGAATTATTTTGAATAATAATTTTCATGAGTGTACTCCTTGTTATTCTAACTGTATATTATAATAATACACAGTATGCACACAGTCAACATGCATTACACTCTTATCTTGTCCAAACGAAAGATTCGACATAAAAGTAGTAACTTGTTTGTCCGCAATCTTTCTACTATTATTACCATTGCTATTTTTAGTAATTAGCTCTCAGGCCGAAAAAAATGAGGAACAAAAAGTATCCTTCGAGCAATGTAACAGATAAGGAAATTTGCTTAATGTAAAAGACAACGTAGTTGATAATGATTGATAAGAAAAGCGGGTTTACCACTTTCATGTGGAGAAAACCGGCTATTTTTTGCTTGTATAGGGTGGAGAGTAAATCGGTGTAATTAGGTGTACTCCTATAGAACTAACTGCAAGGGAAATCTCGAATAGGGAAGCATAAGAAGTGATAAATATGAAAGTAGCCATCTGATTACGGATGGCTACTTTCGTATTGCTTGATATATTTTTTAGCCTTTCGTACGTAACCAGGAACGAAAGGTTGAGAAAATTCAGGTCTAACGATTAACCGATTTAAGAAGAGATTTTACTAAGCTTGTTTATCGTACGTTTAATACAAAATTTTAATTGTAATTTTATGTAAATTAATATAATATATGGTTACTTAGAAGGTACAATGTGTTAATGACTATACGTTGAAAAACGATTCCCTTCGTATAGTGGCGGTTGCCGTTTTAACCTTTGCTGTACCAGCATGTGTATTAGAATCTCCTAGTTCAATTATCCATTAAGCAAATAAGCAAAAAGTTAATTTGCCGCAACAAATCATATTTAGTCCTTAATATAAAAGAGCGATTGGTGAGAATTACTTCCATATCGCTCTTTTATAATCTGTTGAAATTGCAATTATTTGTAGCCAGGATCGCTTTTGGTACTCATCTACTAAAATGTAATACTGCCATGTATCCCGATAGATTGGAGTAATGGGCAACTTTGATAAGTCCTCTAACAAGTTTTTAACAAGTAAAAAATAGTTTATGAATATTAAAACAACTTGCAAATCAAACAGACGACAAGAGAATGAATAGTAAATGATCGATTTTTATGTAAAAAAAAGGTAATTTTTTTCTAAAATGAACTCTATTTATATAGTATAATTTTAACTTATTTGATATATTTGGAATACTATTAAATATTATCCAATATTTTTAGAATGTATTAACTAATTTTGGATGAGTTTACAGAAGTGATCGAATTATTGGTATACTCGGCTGCGTTATATTATGTGCAACGAAGGTTTTACTTTTTATGGTATCTTCACAGATTGTAAGAGCACGTCTTGTAACCCAAATTTGATTGTAATGAATAGTGAGTGACCCATTGTTGAGGTAGAAACACAAGAAATGCTTCTTACATGGGATTGGTTCCACTAGCCCCGCCTATTTTGAAAATAGGTTCTGATTGATGAAGATATCGGATACGAAAAGAGGGAAAATCATGAAGAAAGAAATCAAGTGCGTGATTTGGGACCTGGACAATACGATTTGGGAGGGGGTTTTGTTAGAATCGCCGGATGTTCAGCTTCGTCCCGGAATTGTGGAGATTATTACAGAATTGGATTCACGAGGCATTCTTCATTCGATTGCAAGTAAGAATAATTTTGATTTAGCATACGATAAGCTTCGAGAGTTTGGCATAGCTGAATATTTTCTCTATCCTCAGATCAATTGGAATGCGAAATCAGCCAATATATCTGTGATCCAGAAAGAGATAAACGTTGGCATGGATACCCTGTTATTTATTGACGATCAACCGTTTGAACGTGATGAAGTACGCAGCGTTCATCCAGAGGTTACCTGCATGAGTGAGACTGAATATACGAATCTATTGGATCATCCTCGTCTCAAGCCAAAGTTTATCACTGAGGATTCGAAAAGACGTCGACATATGTACATGGAAGATATGAAACGTAATCAGGAAGAACAAGCCTTTGTCGGCCCCCAGGAATCTTTTCTTGCATCTCTTGAAATGAAGTTTATCATCTCAGAGGCACAAGAAGAGGATTTAAAGCGTGCCGAGGAGCTAACGGTTCGAACCAATCAGTTGAACTCAACAGGGATAACCTATGATTATGATGAATTAAATGCTTTTCGTACAAACGAAAAATATAAATTGGTGGTATGTGAGCTAACAGATAAATATGGTTCATACGGCAAAATTGGACTGGCACTAGTGGAAATAACGGAGGAAGCGTGGCATGTCAAACTTCTTCTAATGTCTTGCCGGGTGATGTCTAGAGGGGTCGGTACAGTGCTGCTTAGCCATATTATGCAAGAGGCCAAGGAGGAAGGAAAAATTTTGCTGGCGGACTTCCAAAAGACAGACCGGAACCGCATGATGTATGCCACTTACCGCTTCGCTAACTTCCAAGAAATTTCGTCTGATGACGACGGACATGTTGTATTTAAAAATGATTTGTCTATGATTCAGCCGTTTCCACCCTATATCTACGTAAAAGTAAATCATGCTCTTAAAAAGAGATAATAAAACGGATGAAGAGGAGATAGACGGTATGAATACAAGTGTGGAGCAAGCTGATATTTTAGCTGAAGTGGAGCATTTTGCTCAAGAAGAGATTCGTCCATTCGCGAAAGAATATGAGCTAAACGAAGAGTTGCCTTCTGAATTAAGGAAGAAAATGGGAGAGAAAGGATACCTCACTCCCAGTATTCCTACAGAGTACGGAGGGTTAGGCCTTGATCCAATACAATTAGGATTGTTTATAGAGCAAATAGGAAAATCATGCAATTCCGTCCGAGAATTGATCACGGTACACAACTCGCTTGTGGGAGAAACGATTGTTAGATGGGGGACGAAAGAACAAAAAGAAAAATGGCTTCCCTTAATGACGCAAGGCAAAAAAATAGCTGCATTTGCACTCAGTGAACCGAATGTTGGTACAGATGCTAGAAGCGTAGAGACATGCTATCGAAAAGAGGGGAATCAGTACATTATTTCAGGGATAAAAAAATGGATTTCCTTCGCTGATATCGCAGATGTATTTCTTGTCATCGCGTCACATGAAGAGGAAGGTCAAGTCACTGCTTTTTTGGTGGAGCGTGAATCGAAGGGAATACGAACTACTCGTATGACCGGACTGCTGGCAAGTAAGGCCTCGCATATTGCTGAAGTTGAATTTAGAGATGTGGTTGTTCCAGCAGAAAATGTACTCGGACCTATTGGAGGCGGGTTTAGCTATATCGCCTCATATGGATTAGATCATGGACGCTATAACATCGCTTGGGGAGGCGTCGCCATTGCCCAAGCATCATTAGAAGCAATGATCTCTTATTCGCGTAGGAGAACACAGTTTGGGAAAAAGCTGTGCGAGTTTGACCTCATGCAGGGAATTATTGCTGATGCGACCACAAAAATTCATGCTGCACGCGCCTTATGTCTTCATGCAGGGAAGATGCGAATGAATAAAGAGCCTGATTCGATTATGGAAACTGCCATGGCGAAATACTTTTCCTCTAAGATGGTAATGGAGGTGACCACGGATGTGGTGCAAGCACATGGTGGAAATGGTTTTTCCAACCAATATCCAGTAGAACGCTACTTCCGTGAGGCCAAGCTTCTCGAAATTATCGAAGGTACATCACAGGTTATGCAGCTCATGATTGCCCAGCATTCGATCAGTAAAAATTATGAAAAGAGATCAAATAAGAAAGATACAGAATCGAGGGATGCGTAATGACGGCACGGGAAAAAATACGCCACTTTATAGAAAAAAACCTTGTAATCTTTGATGATCATGTTGAACTTAGTGACGAAGATAATATTTTTGAGCTTGGTTTTGTCAACTCTTTATTTGCCATGAAGATGCTGACCTTCGTTGAGGAGGAATTCAACATCACCATAGACAATGATGAACTTGATCTCATAAATTTTAGCTCCGTGAGCAATATCGTTCGATTAATTGAGAAAAAAGTAGGGACAAAAGTGTAGGATGTTTTTCGCTTCTGATTGTTGTTAAATCAAAAGTTTACATCCAACTAAAAAAATCATGCTAAAACACCAACTTACAAGGGAGAAAATATATGTCGAACATAATCTTCATGTTTCCAGGAGTGGGCTCCCATTATTTTGGGATGGGCAAAACACTTTATGACAACTTTTCGGTGGCGAAGCTTGCCTTTGAAGAAGCGAGTGACGCCGTAAAAATGGATATAGCCAAGCTATGTTTTTCTCCTGACTGCAAAGATGAACTGCAAAAATTAAAAAATTCACAGATAGCTCTTGTATGTGTTGGGGTGACAACGTATCGAGTTTTTATGGAAGAGATCGGTTTATTACCGGCTTTTTCGATGGGATATAGTCTCGGGGAGTATTCGGCGCTTGTTTGTGCTGGTGCCATTCAGTTTAAGGATGCTCTGCAAATGGTACAGGAACGTGGTGATGTGGTTAGTGACGTAGCCAAAAGAATCGCGGGTACAATGGCTTGGGTAACGAATATTGATTCGAAAACCGTTGAGAAAATTTGTGAGGAAGTTTCACGAATAGGGGAGGAAGTATATGTATCTGCTTATGATTCACCTCTAAAAACCTCAATTTCAGGCACAAACACTGCTATTCGCAAAGCAGGGGATAAAGTTGTTGAAGCTGGTGGCATTGCCATTCCAATAAAAATGTCAGGTCCGTTTCACAGTCCGCTAATGAAAGAAGCAGCAAGCAAGTTCAAAGGAATTTTAAGCAATTATAACTATCAACAGCCGCAATATCCCGTTATATCCAATTACACTGCACTTCCATTTACAGATCGAGCAAGTATTTCCGAAAATCTATCCTTACAACTGGTTTCCCCCATTCGTTGGCAAGAATCACTAGAATATGGACTTTCACGAGAAACTGACATAGCAATCGAGCTAGGACCAAAAACAGTACTGAAGTATTTGCTGGAGAGCAACACCAAGGAATATCCAGTATATTCATTTGATAAAGCTGAAGATTTACAAGTGATAAAAAATGTCTTCTTCTTTAACGAAGAGGAGTATATGCATCTTATTGCCAAGTGTCTGGCAACAGTAGTGAGTACGAAAAACTATAACAAGCAGATTAGCCATTATGAAGAACTGGTAGTGCAAACATTTGACCAGGTGCAAAACAGTTACGAGCAGTTGCTGGAAACAAAAACACTGGCAAAAAAAGAACATGCGGAAGCGGCAATTCAGATGCTTCAAACTGCATTAGTAGCAAAGAACCTGCCTGAGGAGAAACGTGCCGATCAAATGAAAAAAGTACTGGGTCATAAACGATTTTCTAGCTAATTTACGATCATTTTGTGTAAACAAAAAGGAGAATGATAGCATGTTTCAAAACGTGGGAATCATCGGAGCAGGAACAATGGGGATTGGCATGGTTGTCGATCTTGCCCTACACAAAATTCGCTCTGTGCTTGTAGATGTATCGGAAGAAACGTTGGAAAAAGCGAAAAAGGAGATATTACATACGGTTCGCTTTGCACCACTGGTAAAGAAAGACGTACCGAAATTGACACCAGAGCAAGTGATTGAGCTTGTCTCCTTTACGACTTCTTTAGAGGATGTCAGTGAGTGCGATTTCATCGTGGAAAATGTAACGGAGAACTGGCAGATTAAACATGCTGTTTATATGGAAGTAGATCGAATCTGCAAACCGAATGTATGCTTTGCGGTTAACACCTCGTGCATCTCCATTACGAAGGTTGGCGGTGTGACCAAACGCCCTGACAAGGTAATCGGCATGCATTTTATGAACCCTGTTTTTATGAAGCCCTCCATCGAGGTAATCAAAGGGCATTTTACTTCTCAGGAGACGATCGAGCATGCAGAAGCGTTTCTCTCACAGTTGGACAAGGATGCGATTATTATCAATGACTTACCTGGATTTGTATCCAATCGCATTTCGCACTTATTTATGAATGAGGCAGCATTTGTCGTACAAGATCAAGTGGCGACACCTAAGCAGGTAGACGAGATATTTAAAAAGTGCTTCGGTCATACAATGGGTCCACTTGAAACGGCAGATCTAATAGGCTTGGATACGGTGCTCGATTCCTTGGGAGTGTTGTATGACAGCTACCAAGAGCCAAAATTCCGGGCGGCCCCCCTTCTTCGTAAAATGGTGGATGCAGGCTTGGTGGGGCGAAAAGCCGGAAAAGGATTTTATGACTATTCGAAATAGTGAATTGATAGAAAAGAGAGGAATGATTCTTACATGAGTACGTTGACAACTGAAAAAATGATTAGTGATTATATCATCGATCATGTAAACGTTGGTGAGCTGGACAATGATTTTCTGATTTTTGAAGAAGGCTTAGTCAATTCCTTATTCGCCATTCAGCTCATGACGTTTCTGGAGAAGACGTTCAGCATCAAAATCACAATGGATGATCTCGATATTGAGAACTATCGTTCTGTTAACGCAATTTCTAAATTCGTGAAAAGCAAACAGGGCGAGGTGTAAGTATGCATAATCTGTTAACTTCAAAACAAAAAGCTCATTATGATCAATTTCTTGCATTCGCCGAAGAACATGTAGAGCCATACGCAAATCAGTGGGACCGCGAAGAGAGAATTCCGCGGGATATCATCGAAACGTCTGCAAAGGCAGGCTTCCTTGGAGGAACATTACCTGCAAAATACAAGGGTCAGGAGTGGGATTTTGTAACGTATGGATTGCTGAACGAAGCTATTGGTCGGTTCAGCATCTCTCTGAGCGGATTGTTTAACGTACACACCATGGTAGCCCAAACATTGCTGAAATGGGGAACGGAAGAGCAGAAAAAACGTTGGTTAACAGACCTCTCTACAGGAAAAAAAATCGCGGCACTTGCGTTGACCGAACCAGGGGCAGGCAGTGATTTGCAAATGATGGAGACCAGCTATACGGAGCAGGGCGATTATTTTCTCCTAAACGGTAAAAAGCAATGGATTACCTTTGGTGCTGTTGCAGATGTCCTACTTGTCTTTGGAAAGCTAGAGGACAAACCTGTTGCTTTCCTTGTTGAAAGAGATTCACCAGGGCTAACGATCACACCGATTCAGGGAATGCTAGGATTTAAGGCATCGCATTTGGCGTTTTTAGAATTCGATAACTGTGTGATTCCCAAGGAAAATATGATTGGTAAACCCAATTTTGCGCTGTCTTATCTTGCTCCCTACGCACTGGAATTCGGTCGTATCAGCATTGCTTTTGCTTCATTAGGGCTGTTGCGAGGCTGCTTAGAAATATGCGGTTCTCATGTGATGGAACGAAAAGCGTTTAACGCTCGCTTAATCGATCATGGAATGATTTCACATTTTATGGCTGACATGGGTGTTGACTATGAAGCAACAGCTCATCTCTGCATTTCATCGTGTAAGGCTAAGGATGAGCACTCCCCGGAAGCAACTGAAAAAATCATGATTGCTAAATACTTCGCTTCCCGTGCTGGAGCTAGACACTCTGCTAACGCAGTCCAGATATTGGGGGCGATGGGGTGCAATGAGAACTTTTCTGTTTCTAGATTTTACCGAGATTCTAAAACGATGGAAATTGTAGAGGGCAGCAATCAGATTCATCAAATGATACTTGGTTCAAGCTTTGCCAAAAAAGCGAAAAGAACGCTGGCTAGCGTGAGAACAGAAGGGTAGAGTCGATATGAGTAAATCGAACCTATTTGTTTCAGAAGCCGATAGACAGCAAATTTTGTTCCTACAAAACAATAAAACAAAAGTAGATTATCCTAAAAACAAAACAATTTATCAATTATTTGAAGAACAGGTGGCTGTTGCACCAGATGCGATTGCTGCTATTTATAAGGATCAGACGATTACGTATCAAGAGTTGAATGGAAAAGCAAACCAATTGGCAAGACGTATTCGCGCTCATGGTATTGGCCCTGACCATATTGTGGCAATCATGCTTGAGCGTTCACTTGAAATGATTATAGGTATCTTTGCCATTATCAAGGCAGGCGGTGCATACTTGCCCATTACGCCGTCCAATCCAGAGAAGCGAATCCGTTATATGTTGGAGGACAGCGGTTGTAGGCTGATGTTGACCAAAAGAGAAGTCATGCACTCGTATGACATTCCGACCATTTTCCTTGAAGATGAGAATCTTTACAAGGGGGATTCTGATAATTTGTCATGCACCAATAGTCCGACCGATCTGGCCTATGTCATTTATACATCTGGTTCGACTGGAAGACCAAAAGGTGTAATGATCGAACACCATTCTTTAGTGAATCGCCTACACTGGATGCAGCAAGCTTATCCTCTCGATACGAATGATGTGATACTGCAAAAAACGCCTTTTGGTTTCGATGTTTCTGTATGGGAAATGTTTTGGTGGTCTATAGTTGGCGCAAAAGTATGCTTCCTGCTACCTAACTTCGAACGTTTCCCGCAAGCGATCGTTGAGACTGCCATGAAGAATAAGATTACGGTGATGCACTTCGTACCGTCTATGATGAACGCCTTTCTCAATTATCTTCAGGATGCAGGAGAAGAAGAAATTCGGCGATTGCGTTGCTTAAAACAAGTTTTTGTCAGCGGGGAAGCATTGACGCCTAACCATGTGAAAAAATTTAATCAGGTTCTGCATGAAACCAATGGAACAAAACTGACGAACTTGTATGGCCCAACGGAAGCAACGATCGATGTAACCTACTATGATTGCCCGATGAATGAGGAAGTCAAGAGGGTTCCAATAGGAAAGCCGATACACAACACAAGCATGTATATTATCCAAGAAGATCAATTGCAACTATCTGGAGAGTTAGGGGAGCTTTGTATAGGTGGAGTGGGGCTAGCCCGCGGCTATCTAAATAATCCTGCCTTGACAGCGGAAAAATTTGTTGAAAATCCCTTTATCCTGGGAGAAAAGATGTACAAGACCGGCGATTTAGCTCGTTTTCTACCCGATGGAAACATTGAATATTTGGGCAGATTGGACCATCAAGTGAAAATCCGAGGGCTACGGATCGAACTGGGAGAGATTGAAGCAACCATTACTGATTTCGAAACGATTGACCAATGCGTCGTAACAGTCAATGAACAATCAGAAACGATCGTTCACCTTGTTGCCTATGTTGTTTCTAAAAAAGAGTTTTCGGTATCTGATCTAAAAAGATTCGTGAAAGAACGCTTGCCCGAATATATGGTTCCCAGTATTTACATGACACTTGAATCACTGCCGTTAACTTCCAACGGCAAGATTGATCGCAAATCTTTGCCTGATCCGCAAAGCTAGGAAACGATCCTTTAATAAAGGCAGGTTATAAAATGGCACATTCAGAAAAAATAGACAGAAATAACGTTGAGGATGTCATGGGACTATCTCCCGTTCAAGAAGGAATGTTATTTCACTTTTTAAAAGAGCCTGAATGGGAGCAATATCATGAACAACTATCGCTAACAATTTCAGGAAAGCTGGATTTAGCCGTTTTTAAACAAGCTTGGAACGATGTTATTCAAGCTAACGAAATGTTGCGAGCTCTGTACCGGTGGAAGGAGGTTAATCAGCCTGTTCAAATCATTTTAAAAGAACATCAGCTCGAATGTAATTACTATGATTTCTCTGACTTGCCTTCTGCTGAGCAAACGAAACAGATTACCTTACAAAAGAAAGCGGATCTTGGCAGACCCTTCAGTCTTTTGGAGGTTCCTTTTCGAATTGAGCTTTATAAATTAGCTTTTGATCATCATCAAATGGCAATCAGCAATCATCACATCTTATATGACGGGTGGAGCAACGGTCTTATCCTAAAGGAATTTTTTCAAAGATACTGCAGCTTGGTGACGGGACAGTCCTCGTTCTTTCCAAAGAAGCCTAAGTACAAGGAATATATTGCGTGGTTGCAACAGCAAGATCAGGAAAAACAAAATGCTTTTTGGGAAAAGTATTTGGAAGGATTTGATACACAGACTCCGCTTGCGATTAAAAAACATAATGCTGTTAAGAAAGGCGATATCGCTAAGCACAAAATTACGTTGGATTCCTACGTGGCATCACAAATCGAAGCATTTTGCAGAGAGCACCAAGTCACCGTAGCGTCATTGTTCTACACGGCATGGGGACTTCTGCTCAACCGGTATAATAATACGAATGATGTAATTTTTGGTACAACGGTTTCAGGTCGTTCGGGAGATACAGAGGGTCTTGAACAAGTCGTTGGGCTCTTTATTAATACTCTTCCGCTCCGTATGAAAATAGATTCGGAAACGGAGTTGCTTACTTATCTGAAACGAGTCAACCAAGACGTTCAGAACAGAACCCGATTTGAAAGCACGTCGCTGGTCAATATAAAACAAGTGAGTCTATTAGATAAAAAAGAAGAACTTTTCGATACGCTTCTCGTTATTGAAAACTATCCGTTAGACAAACAACTCTTTCAAGAGAACCAGGGTTTACGTGTTACTTCATATGAGATGCACGAGGTAACCAATTATGATTTAACGGTTGCAGTGGAATTGTTTGAAGAAACCAATCTGGTTTTCACTTACGAGCAGGCTTTGTTTGATCGGGATGTAGTAGAACGGTTGGCGCAACACTATTCAAGAATCATTACTCAGCTCATCCAACATCCAACAAGATGCTTTAGAAAGCTGGAACTCCTCTCTGAAAGGGAGCTTGAAAAGCTGGAAGCATGGAATCAAACTGATGCTTGGTATGCTTTCGAACAACCAATCCATCAATTATTTAGTGAACAAGCAAAGCAGACTCCCGAGAAAATAGCTGTTATTTGTGGAGAAGCGAGCCTTACTTATCGTCAATTGGATGAACGTACGAATCAATTAGCACGAACTCTTCGCCAACATGGAGTTGAAGCGGATACAATAGTAGGAATCTGCACGGAGCGTTCTGTTGAAATGATTGTTGGGTTATTGGGAATTTGGAAAGCAGGCGGAGCCTATTTACCGATTGATCCAAACATTCCTATGGAACGTCTTACCTATATTCTCAATGATAGTGGAACGAATCTGGTTGTCACACAACCGCCATTTATGAATAAATTCTCCAAGGAATACAATGTCCTTAATTTAGAGGACAGGGATACTTACCATTCTAATAAAGACTGCTTGGAACATAACAGTGGGCCCAAAAACCTCGCCTATGTGATCTATACGTCAGGCTCTACTGGAAAGCCAAAAGGGGTATGCATCGAACATCACTCCGTTGTAAATCGATTGAGCTGGATGCAAAAGGCC
The DNA here is from genome assembly GCF_001645205.1 of Brevibacillus sp. SKDU10. Lineage (NCBI taxonomy): Bacteria > Bacillati > Bacillota > Bacilli > Caryophanales > Paenibacillaceae > Brevibacillus > Brevibacillus sp. SKDU10. The sequence goes on from NZ_LSSO01000090.1 coordinate 19,548, forward strand.
TACCCGATCAGCCCTGAGGATGTGATTCTGCAGAAAACACCATATGTGTTTGATGTCTCTGTTTGGGAGCTGTTTTGGTGGTCGATTCAGGGGGCGACGGTTTCTTTCCTCGCACCAGGTCAAGAAGGGAATCCCGAATGCATTGTAGAGGCGATTCGGCGTGATAAAGTAACGACGATGCATTTTGTGCCTTCTATGCTACATGTCTTTTTGGAATTTATTGAGGAATTTGAACAAACACACAAGTTGAAAAGCTTACAGAGAGTCTTTGCAAGCGGAGAAGCATTGGGCGTTCATCTGGTGAAACGTTTTAATCAGCTGCTATTTGAGCAATGTAAAACAGAGCTGATCAATCTGTATGGACCGACTGAGGCATGCGTAGACGTATCATATTTCAATTGCTCACCATGGATTGATTATGAAAAGGTTCCTATCGGCAAGCCAATTGACAATATTCAATTCTTGATAGTAGATCGAAACCTTATGTTACAGCCAGTAGGTGTTCCAGGCCAACTGTGCATTTCGGGAGCGGGTCTCGCACGTGGTTATGCGAACAACCTTGCCTTGACCCGTGAGAAATTCATTGATCATCCTTTTGATCCAGAAAAGAAATTATATCTGACAGGTGACCTTGCCAGATGGCTAACGGATGGCAACATCGAATATTTGGGGCGCGTCGATTATCAGGTAAAAGTGCGAGGATTCCGCATCGAGCTTGGAGAAATTGAGCATCAACTACTTGAGTTTCCCGGCATAAAAGAAGCGGTCGTATTGGTAAAACAAGATAAAAATCAAGATGATTATCTTGCTGCCTACGTAGTAAGTCAAGAAGAACTACATGTGGCAAAGACAAAGCAATTTCTGCTTAAACGTCTTCCGGAATACATGGTTCCACATGTCTTTATCCGTCTGGATGAAATGCCTTTAACCACCAATGGAAAGCTAGACCGTAAAGCATTCCCTGCTCCAGAGCTTACCCAATCAGCTCAGAAGACGACTTATGTGAAACCACAAACCGAATTAGAACGAACGATTGCGGACATTTACAAGGAAGTGTTAGAAGTCGAGAGTGTTGGCTTATACGATAATTTCTTTGACATAGGCGGAAACTCACTGAAGTTAATTCGTATATACAGCCGACTCAATAAGGCCTTGGAAACAGAATTGACAGTAGCTACACTCTTTCGTTATCCGACGATAGCTTCGCTCACTGAATATTTGTCTCAAGCAGATAAAGAAGCGGAGCAGGACAAAAGAATGCTTTTACACCATTCAGAGCAAGAATCTCTCCAGAAGGTAAAGGACACTAACAATCAGGATGTGGCTGTCATTGGAATGGCAGGACGGTTCCCAGGAGCAAGGAATGTTGATGAATTTTGGGAAAATGTAAAAAATGGAATCGAAAGTATTCGTTTTTTTACGGACGAAGAGCTTCTGGAAGCAGGAATTGACGCGGAGTTGATCAAGAAATCAAACTACGTAAAGGCAAAGGGATATCTTGATGATTTTGAATATTTTGATGCATCTTTATTTGAATATATGCCAAAGGAAGCAGAATGGATGGACCCGCAGCTGCGCTTGCTTCATGAATGTGCGTGGGAAGCCTTAGAGCAGGCTGGTTACTTAATGGATGAAAATGTTCACCGTATCGGTACGTTTGTTGGAGCTTCCTCGAATTTTCATTGGCTTCATCAAGTAGCACTTCAAAACCAAAACTCCTTGGAAGAGTTCGCTGCAATGCTACTTAATGAGAAGGACTTTTTTAGCACACGTCTAGCGTACAAGCTAAATCTGAAAGGTCCAAGTGTGACAGTGCAAACCGCTTGCTCGACATCATTGGTAGCAATTCAAATGGCTTATCAAGAATTAATACAAGGCAACTGTGAAATTGCTATAGCTGGTGGTGTTGGAATTACCTACCCGCCAAAAACTGGATATTTATACGAGGAAGGAATGATTCACTCTCCAGATGGTCGCTGCCGTGCGTTTGACAAGGATGCCAATGGGACAATCGGTGGGAATGGTATCGGGATTGTGGTGTTGAAGAGGCTCGATGATGCATTGTTAGATGGTGATACCATTCATGCTGTTATCAAAGGGGGAGCAATCAATAATGATGGTATCGACAAGGTAGGATTTACTGCTCCAGGAGTCATGGGACAGGCCGAAGTCATCCATCAGGCTCAGAGACAGGCCGGAGTTGAACCAGAGAGCATCAGTTACGTTGAGGCACACGGAACGGGAACTGCACTAGGTGATCCAATCGAGTTTGAGGCATTACGACTCGCTTTCCACACAAATCAAAAAGGGTACTGTGCAATTGGTTCAGTAAAAACCAACATTGGTCATCTCGATGCTGCTGCTGGTGTAGCGGGATTTATGAAAACAGTACTTTCTCTTCAGCATGAACTGCTTCCCCCGAGTCTGCACTACCACTCAAGGAATCCAAAGATCGATTTTGTAAACAGTCCATTTTTTGTTAATAAACAGCTCACTGCATGGCCAAGAGGAGAAAAACCACGACGAGCAGGTGTCAGCTCATTTGGTATGGGAGGGACCAATGCTCATGTAATCCTTGAAGAAGCTCCAAAGATGGTTAATTACCCTGAGAAGCGCGAATGGAAGCTCCTAATGCTTTCCGCTAAAACGGAAACTGCCTTGAAAAAGGCGGCAGAGAATTTACAAAGATATCTCACTGCTCAGCCGGAAGTAAACCTCTCGGATGTAGCCTATACATTACAGGTTGGACGGAAAACCTTTCCATACCGAAAAGTGATTGTGGCTAAAAATGTGCAAGAGGCGACTGTGCTGCTTGGTCTTCCAGATACGGATAGGGTGATGACCAAACAGCTTATCAAACCTAATCGCTTTGTTACATTTATGTTTTCCGGACAAGGCTCGCAGTATATCAATATGAGTCATGAATTATATCAAAAAGAAGAAAGTTTCCGTACTATCGTGGATATGTGTTCTGAAATACTTCAGCCTATCATCGGGTACGATGTGCGGGAAATTATCTATCCGATAGAGGATCAAAAAGAATGGGCTTCTGAAAGGCTACTGCAGACGGAAGTAACACAGGTGGTTCTCTTTACAGTAGAGTATGCTTTGGCCCAAATGTTAATGGAATGGGGCATACAGCCGCAGGCAATGATCGGTCACAGCATAGGTGAATATGTTGCGGCTTGCATTGCTGGGGTATTTTCATTAGAAGATGCATTAAGACTGGTGGCAATGCGGGGCAAATTGATGCAATCAATGCCAGCGGGGGCGATGCTCAGTGTGCAGCTCGCAGAATCAGCTCTTCTTTCGCTACTCCCTCACGATGTCTCGTTAGCAGCCGTGAATAGCTCAGCGCTGTGTGTAGTTTCAGGAAGTCATGAAGCGATGGAGAAGTGTAGTGCTTTGTTAACAGAAAAAGGAGTAGAGCACAGCCAGTTGCATACTTCTCATGCTTTCCATTCAGCGATGATGGAGTCAATCTTGACTGAGTACGAATCGGTGGTGCGCACAATTGAACTTCGTGAGCCGCAACTTCCCTTTGTATCAAATGTAACAGGCACTTGGATTACTATAGAGGATGCTACTGATCCTATGTATTGGGTGAAGCATTTACGCGGGACGGTTCAGTTTGCTGCTGGGGTCAAGGAGCTGTTGAATACCGAACAATCTGCTTTTATTGAAGTAGGACCCGGCCGTGTCCTTAGTACATTTGTTCTTCGCCACACTGACAGAAGAGAGGATCACTTCGTTACTAATTTACTTCCTCATCCACAAGAAAGAACGGCTGAAGCTTTGTTCTTTTATCGAAAAATCGCTCAGTTGTGGTTAGTGGGTGTACAAATAGATTGGCAGGCATTCTATAAAAAGGAACAGCGGAGAAGAATCCCACTTCCCTCCTATCCGTTTGAGCGGAAACGCTTTTGGTCGTGGACTCAATCTACTCCAATCTCTAGCAAAGCTCAGAATTTGTTACAGGAGGCGATGAGCGCCAAAAAGACGAATATGGCAGATTGGTTTTATGTGCCTTCATGGGAGAGGGTCCCTTTGTCTGATGGCTATGGGGAACGTCTTGCGATGGAGTCCGTACTGATTTTTGCAGACGATACTTCACTAAGCAAATGTTTACTAGAGAAGATTAAACAGATGAATTCAAATATTGTTGTCGTTTATAAAGGTGTTACGTATAGAAAGATAGACGATCGTAGCTTCGTAATCCATCCGAGTGAAACCCATCATTATGACCAGTTGCTTCATGAAATGCAAGAGTTGGGATTCACAGCAACCAAGGTATTGCACCTGTGGAGTGTGAATGAGGATAAGTATTATGGGCTTGATACAACACGTGTAGAACAAGCGATCGACTTCGGATTTTACAGTCTTGTTTTTTTTGTACAGGCTCTTGGAAGACAGATGAATACCATTCCCCTTGATATACTCGTCGTTACAAACAACACGCAAGAGGTAACCGGTGAAGAAGAGTTACAGCCTGAAAAGGCGACAGTACTTGGATTTGTTAAAGTTGCACCTCTAGAGTACTCCAATGTGAATTGCCGCCATATTGATATCCTGTCTACCTCAGATCCTTATAAGCGGGAAAAAGTAGCACAGCAATTGTTAGCGGAGCTAGAGACCGTATCTGAGGATAAGGTTGTCGCCTATCGTAACAATTATCGATGGGTACAAATCATGAAAAAATCATATCGGGAAGCTCTAATGTCAACACCAAGGCTTAAACAGCATGGCGTTTATCTGATAACAGGTGGCATGGGTGGCATGGGCTTTGCTATAGCAAAGGATTTTGCCCAGAACTATCAGGCAAAGTTAATTTTGATTGGACGTTCGGAGTTTCCGCCGCGAATGGCATGGAGTGATTGGTTGAACAGTCATCCAGAGGATAACAGCATCAGCCAGAAAATCAGAGAGATTATCCAGCTGGAAAGCGATGGAGCAGAAGTAATGGTTGCCAGAGCAGATGTATCGAATCAGCTTCAAATGGCAGACGTGATTCAATCTGCGAATGAGCGGTTCGGCGGAATAAACGGTGTGGTTCATGCCGCTGGGATTGCTGACTATGCAGGATTAATTCAAAATCGCACACGTGAAACGGTGGGGACTATTCTTAAACCGAAAATACATGGAACACTTGCGCTAGATTATTTGTTACGTGAACAAAAGCTCGATTTTTTCGTGCTATGCTCCTCCATAGGTAACGTTTCCTATCATCGTAAGGTCGGGCAAGTTGCCTACAACGTTGCAAATGAATTCCTTGATGCCTATGCCTTTTATAAAACGGCACGGGATGGCGTTCACACTGTGTCAATCAACTGGCCTGATTGGCAAGAGGTAGGAATGTCTATCGAGTCAGCAAAGTACTGGGCGAAAGCACTCCATACAAATGTAGAGACTATTCTCCAGGACGGGTTAAATCAATCTGAGGGAGTGGAAGTTCTCAAGCGTGCCTTGCACAGCGCTTCACCACAGGTGGCGGTTTCATCTGAGGATTTGATTAAGAAAATCGCTGAGGGTTCGGCCCATTTCCAGGCTGTTTTGGAACAGGGACAGTTTTCACGCGAAATAAATCAGCGTCCAAAACTCTCTACCAACTATGTTGCTCCGAAGAGTGAAATAGAAGGAAAGCTTGCGAATATTTGGCAAAAAATGTTCGGCATTGAGCAAGTTGGGATACATGATAACTTCTTCGACCTAGGAGCAAGCTCACTTGACTTGATTCAGGTTAATCGAAAGGTAAAAGAGATGCTCAACCTTGATATTTCAGTTGTGACGATGTATGAATACCCGACAATTGCCTCGCTTGCAGCTTATTTGATTCAGGAGTTGTCAGAGGATAAACAGGAAATACGGGAACAAACAAAATCGGATGAGTTGAACAAGTCTAAACAACTCATGAAGAGCACAATCTCGAAAATGGGGCGGTCCACAAAATGACGAAAAAAGCAGAGCAAACTCATCATACTGGACTGGAAATTGCTGTTATTGGAATCGCGGGTAAATTTCCAGGAGCTGATAACCTAGAACAATATTGGGAAAATCTAAAAAATAGGGTAGAAACCATATCGGTTTTTACCGATGAAGAATTGCGCGAGGCGGGAATTGATCCCGCTCTCCTGCAAAAGCCAAACTACGTAAAAGCAAAAGGATACATTGAAGGTATTGAAGAATTTGATTCTGGTTTCTTTGGCTATTCTCCACGGGAAGCGGAGATTATGGATCCGCAGATTCGTCTTCTCCAGGAATGTAGCTGGCAAGCATTAGAGGATGCTGGTTATGATCCTAAATCCTATGAGGGATTGATCGGACTATATGTTGGAGCGGCCTCCAACTACGAGTGGGTGGCACAATCCCCGCTTATGAAAAATGATGGCGGAGCGGCATTACATGAAGCAGGAACCCTTTGCTACAAAGATGCGATTAGTACGCTTACTTCTTATAAACTAGGATTAAAAGGGCCAAGCTTTACGATGTACACAGCTTGCTCTACCTCTCTGTTGAGCATCCACTTAGCTTGCCGTGCTCTACTTACCGGGGAGTGTAGCATTGCTTTAGCAGGGGGTGTGCGTGTCTCCTATCCTAACAAAAAAGGCTATCTCTACGAGCAGGGACTTACTTCGTCACCAGATGGGCATGTTCGTGCATTCGACGCTGATGCAAAAGGTGCAGTATTTAGCGATGGAGTTGGGATGGTTGTTCTGAAAAGACTTGAGGATGCAATGGCTGACAAAGACAATATCTGGGCTGTAATAAAGGGAACGGCCGCAAACAATGATGGCGCACGTAAAGTAGGATATACGGCGCCAAGTGTAGAGGGACAGGCAGAGGTCATCATGGCTGCTCAGTCTCTTGCCGAGGTAGAGCCAGAGAGTATCAGTTATATCGAGACTCACGGCACAGCGACTAATCTGGGGGATACCATTGAATTTGAAGCTCTTAAACGAGCCTTTCCAACCGAACAAAAAAGCTTTTGTGGAATTGGGTCAGTTAAATCTAACATTGGGCATCTTGACACAGCGGCAGGGATAGCTGGGTTCTTAAAAACAGTCCTGGCTTTAAAGCATAAGCAACTACCCCCAACGCTTCATTTTAATCGTCCTAATCCTAGGATTAAGCTTGTCAACAGTCCTTTCTATATTGTGAATGAATTACAGGCTTGGGAGCACGACAACTATCCACTGCGTGCCGGCGTAAGCGCTTTTGGGTATGGAGGAACCAATGTTCATGCGATTTTGGAAGAAGCTCCGACCATCGAAAGCGAACCTAATCAAAGCATCAATCAGTACGTTTTTCCACTGTCCGCACGTTCATTGACTGCATTGGATAACGCTGCAAATCAATTGGTGGAGTATTTCAGTAGCCAACCAAAAGTAGAGATAGCGGATGTAGCCTACACGTTGCAGGTTGGACGCCGAGAATTTCCATATCGCAGAGCCATTGTGGCATCGAATCGAGAGGAAGCCATTACAAAGCTTTTAGCAAGCAAAGGAAAGGCTACATTGGCTAAGGAAAATCAAAGTGATGTGATTTTCCTATTTCAGAAGCATGGTTTTTCAGAGGTTAACCTTTTGGAGGAATTATATTTATCAGAGCCTACATTCATAAATGCTTTAGATCGCTGTTTTAATCAAATACAGTCCATTACAGGGTATGACTTGCGAAATGTATTGTATCCCAAATATAACCTTGACGATATTGCAATCGTTTTGAAGCAGCCAGAAATTTCAGAGATGCTTGCATTCGTCTTGCAATACGCGCTTGCTTCCTTGTTAATCGCTCGGGGAGTTAAGCCTACGGCGATGCTTGGATTTGGCATAGGAGAATATGTAAGTGCAGTAGTAGGGGAAGTTATGAGTCTGGAGGAAGCGTTGTCTCTAGTGGTCGCTCGTGGAAAGATCCTTTATTCTCAAACAGCGAACGTAGAGGACTTCCAACGATTGGCTCAAACGATCTCCCTACAAACCCCAAGGCTACCTTTTATCTCAAGCGTGACAGGTACTTGGATTACCAATCAACAAGCATCTGATTGTGGCTACTGGGTTCGGCACCTGTATGAACAGGAAGAAGAGGCTGTAGGCTTAAAAGAGGTTGCAACAACTGCCGATGCGTTATTTCTGCAATTGTTCGCTTCGGATAAACAATGCATCTACTTAGCGAAATGTCTCGATGACAAGGCAAAACGAATTGTGACTGTTATGAATCAGGAGAAAGGTAACAGCGAGGCTTATCAGTTGTGGCAATCATTTGGCACACTTTGGACACATGGAAAAACACCAGAGTGGAAGAGCTTTTATGACGGAGAAAAAAGACGCCGTGTATCTCTTCCAACCTATCCCTTTGAAAAACAACGTTACTGGCCTGATCCTGTCATTCCCCAAACTGTCATGCCGAAAACACAAAAGGTTCAAAAAAACGAAAACATTGCGGAGTGGTTTTATTTACCCACATGGGAATCAGCACCTTTCACTATGAAGCAAGAGAAGCAAGAAAATAAAAAATATCTGATTTTTATTGACGAGGAGAATGTGGGAAGCGAGCTAGCCAACCGCTTGAGAAAATCGGGTCATCATGTGTCAATCGTTAGAAGTGGGGCAGCTTACAGCCAGAAATCAGAAGGGGAATATGCCATCCAAGCAAGTGAGGAAAACGATTATAAACAGTTGTTTCAGAACCTGCGCTATCATGACACCCTCCCCGATGAGATCATCCATATGTGGAATGTCAATAAGGATGAGATAGGCATTGCATCTATGGAGTTTGGCTATTACTCTCTTATCCGCCTAGTAAAAGCGATTTCTGAACAAAATATGATCGAGCCGCTTCAAATCTCCGTAATAACAAGCCAGATGCAAAAAGTGACTGATACCGATCGTGTTCAGCCTGAAAAGGCAATGTTGCTTGCTCCCGTCAAAGTAATACCTCAGGAGTTTCAAAATATCAGGTGCCGTAGCATTGATATAGCCGGGACAGATGAGCAGAGCTTGAGTGGGAAAGATGTCATTGAACCATTGTTTACAGAACTGACCAGCAAGATAGGAGACACAGTTATTGCCTATCGGAATCAAGAGCGCTATGTTCGTACCTTTAGCCGTGTTCCTGTAGAACAAGTAGAAGCTGTACTTTCTTTAAGCAACGAGGCTACGGTACCACAATTACGTAAAAAAGGAGTCTATTTGATTACAGGTGGGCTTGGCGGTATCGGAACTAAACTGGCCGAGTACCTCGCAAAATCAATCCAAGCAAAACTGGTACTCGTGGGACGTACCCAATTGCCACCGCGTGCAGAGTGGAAAACATGGCTTGCAAATCATGAAGAACAGGACGACATCAGCTTAAAAATACGCCACATTCAGCATTTGGAGGAGTATGGAGCAGAAGTGCTCGTTATCAGTGCCGATGTCGCGGACGAAAATCAGATGCCCGATGTCATTGCTCAAGCAGAAGACAAGTTCGGATCAATCCACGGCGTAATTCATGCTGCAGGAATTTTGCGAGTGAAGTCAGCTCAATGTATGATGGAAAGAATTACAAAAGAGGAATGCGAGGAGCAATTTCAGCCAAAATTATATGGAACATTGACACTGGAAACAGTTCTACGTGACAAGCCGCTTGATTTTTGCATGCTTGTGTCATCCCTGTCTCCGATCCTTGGGGGACTAGGTTTCGTAGCGTATGCGGCAGCTAATCTCTATCTGGACGCTTTTGCCGAAAAACAAAGTCTTTTGAATCCAAACCGTTGGATTAGTGTGAACTGGGGCGATTGGCAATATACGGGCAAAGAGTACAATAAAACCTTCGTTAGCGAAAGCATCGAAATGCTAGAAATGACCCCCACGGAAGGAATCAAAACGTTCCAATGTGTGCTAGGCCTTGAAGGAGTTCATCAGGTTGTTATTTCTTCAGGGAATTTATACAGTCGCTTTAACCAATGGATTAACTTAGAGGTCCTTCAGGAAGAACGATCGGGTATGAGCGGAAAAGGAAAAGCACCAAAACAGCAGAAACGTATCCAATACATGAAAAATAGAACCAGAATGGCAGAGATAGAGCAATTGATTTCCGAAATCTGGATGGATTTCTATCGAGTAGATAACGTTAATCCGGCCGAAAATTTCTTTCAATTGGGAGCTACCTCACTAGACATTATTCAAATTCACAATAAGATTGTCAAAGGCCTGGAGAAGCATATACCCATTGAAGCCATGTTTGAATTTCCAACCATCCAGTTACTGGCGAAACATTTGAGCGGTGACGAAGTAGAAGAGGAAGTGGAGGAAGTATCGACGGGCCGTATAAACAACACACGAAAAATGAGTGGTGATATTGCTGTAATCGGGATGGCAGGACGTTTCCCGGGGGCAAAGGATATTGATGAATTCTGGGAGAATCTAAGAAATGGAGTAGAATCCGTCGTCTTTTTCACAGATGAAGAGCTTAAAGAAGCGGGTGTAGATCCTGATCAATACCGTCTTCCTAATTATGTAAAGGCCAAAGGATATTTGAAAGGGACGGAGTGTTTTGACTCTGCCTTCTTCGATTACACACCAAAAGACGCTATGGTAATGGACCCTCAGCTACGAGTTTTTCATGAGTGTACGTGGGCAGCACTTGAACACGCGGGCTATAACATAGATTCCTATCAAGGCTCTGTCGGGGTTTTTGCAGGGGCGTCGCCAAATTTGTACTGGCAGGTAATGGCTACGTTGGCAGAAGCGAATGAACCATCGGGGCAATTCCTCGCCTCTCTTTTAAACGATAAAGATTCTTTAAGTACACAAATTTCCTATAAATTGAATTTAAAAGGACCAAGCTCTAATATATTTACAGGCTGCTCTACTTCCCTTGTATCAATTATTACGGCTTGCCAATCCCTGTTAAACGGACAGTGTGACATGGCAATAGCGGGAGGAATTACGCTTACACAACCGGATAAAGCTGGATACGTCTATGAGGAAGGAATGCTGTTCTCGGTAGATGGGCATTGCCGAAGCTTCGATGAAAAGGCAAGCGGAATGCTGTTTGGCGATGGAGTAGGTGTCGTTGTACTCAAATCGTTGGAGGATGCAGTAGCAGATAAAGACTTCATCCATGCCGTTATCAAAGGATCGGCCATTAACAATGACGGCAATCGTAAAGTCGGTTACACGGCACCAAGCGTGGAGGGCCAAGCCGATGTAATCCGTGCCGCGCACTCCAGTGCAAATGTCGATCCGAAGAGCATTACCTATATAGAAACGCATGGAACGGCGACCAAATTAGGTGACACAATTGAGATTAGTGCCTTAAAGCAAGCATTCCATTCAGATAAGCGCCAGTATTGTGCAATAGGCTCGGTGAAATCAAATGTAGGTCATCTTAATGCGGCATCAGGCGTAGCTGGTTTTATCAAAGTTGTTATGGCTTTGCAAAACCGTCAAATTCCAGCTAGCCTCCATTTTGAAACGCCTAATAAACAAATTGATTTCGATAATAGTCCGTTTTTCGTCAATACCCAATTGCGAGAATGGAAATCCGAGTCTTATCCGTTGCGCGGAGGAGTCAGTTCGTTTGGCATCGGTGGTACGAATGCACATATTGTTCTGGAAGAGGCATCGTCTCCTCTTATTTCCAGTGACTCTCTACGTGAATGGAAAATGCTTGTGCTTTCCGCTAAAACGGTATCCTCATTAGATCGGATGACTCAGAATCTAGGGAATTATCTACGTCAACATCCTGATGTAAATCTGGCTGATGTCTCCTATACGCTGCAGCTTGGTAGAAAACCATTTACGTATAGACGAACTCTTCTTTGCCAAAGCGTTGAGGAAGCAAGTGAACTGCTACTGTCCACAGATACAAATAAAATAGACACGGTTAAGGCAAAAGGAGAACATCGTCCTGTCGTATTCATGTTCTCTGGTCAAGGTTCTCAGTATGTTAACATGGGACGCGATTTATATGAGCAGGAACCACAGTTCCGAGCGGAAGTAGATAAATGCTTTCATATTCTGGAACCATTGCTGGGCTTTGATCTAAAAAATGTGTTATTTCCCGCAGATAATGAAGATGAGGCAAGAACACAGATTCATACAAACGAATTTGGACAACCGATTCTCTTCACTTTTGAATATGCGCTTGCCCAGCTACTCATGCAATGGGGGATTCAACCGTCCGCTGTCATAGGCTATAGCTTTGGTGAGTATGTGGCTGCAACCATCGCGGGGGTATTTTCCCTACACAATGTTTTAAAACTAATTGTAGAACGCGGGCGACTAATGAATAAAGTCTCTGGAGCGATGCTTAGTGTACCGTTAAATGCTAGAGAAACAAGTGAAAGAATGGCATTGTTTATAACAAAACATAAAGATAGCGACAGCAACGCCATCTCCTTAGCAATTGATAACGGAGTGTCTAGCATCGTGTCAGGATCAGAAAAAGCCATTAAAGAATTTGAGCTAGAGCTGCGGGCTAATCGTCTGTTAAGTATGCGAGTGCCAAGTGAACATGCCGCCCACTCCATCGTTCTCGATCCGATTCTTGAAGAATTTGAGCAGGTTATCCGGACTATTCCACTACAAGAGCCAGAAATTCCATTTGTTTCAAATGTAACGGGTACTTGGATCACAGCTGAACAAGTTCAAGATCCGATGTATTGGGTGACTCATATGCGTGAAACCGTACGATTTGCAGATGGAATTGAAACACTCAAACAGGATAAGGATAGCGTTTTTGTCGAAATTGGTCCAAGTAGGGACATAAGCGTGCTGCTCAACCGTTTCTTCGAGGATGAACCTGAACGAGTATTGCATACAGCCAAGCACCCCCAGCAAAAAGTCTCTGATGTTTGCTTCTTGCTAACAAAGCTTGCTCGCTTGTGGGGATTAGGAGTATATGTAGACTGGACTAATTTCTACGGGGATGAGGAACGTCAGCGTATTCCGCTACCCACCTATTCCTTTGATCCTATTAGCTACAAGATACAAGAGAATCCTTTTGAATTAAGTCAGAGATTAACGAAAAAGAAGCCGCAACTTTATAAAAAAGAAAATATTAGCGAGTGGTTTTACACACCGCAGTGGTCTTCAGTCCCTCTTCAGAAGGCGAAAAGTAACGAATCACTTGCAGAGCAAAGGTGGCTTATTTTTACGGATGAAGGTGGATTAGGTACGAAGGTGGCAGCAGGTCTGGAAAATGTGGCGAAATCGGTTGTGGTCGTTAAGGTAGGTGAAACCTTCGAAAAATTAGCTGAAAATTGCTATCAGTTGAATTTGAAGGAAGAGAGCCACTATTCGATGCTTTTAAGCGAACTTAGCAAGGACGATAAGCTTCCAACACGCATTGCCCACTTTTTAGGAGTAACCTCAATAGAGGAAAATGCTGCACTGAGTTTATCAGATTTTCAAGAACGCGGTTTCTACAGCTTGTTCCATTTAATGAAATCACTTGTTGGCAAGCAAATAAATGAGCAGATTGATATCAAGATCATAAGCAACAATGTTCATGAAATACTAGGTGATGAGCCATTGATTCCGGAGAAGGCTACCGTACTCTCCCCAGCGATAGTTGCTCCACAGGAGTATTCGTATTTGAATTGCTCTCATATTGACATTGTTTTTCCAAGCATGGGAAGCAAGCAAGAGAAAAAACTTGTAGAACAACTAATGGCTGAATGTTGCTCTCCTTCCACAGACAAACTTGTTGCTTATCGAGGGAAAAATCGCTGGGTACAAGGCTATGTACCGCAAATCCTCGACAATGTAGAAGAAACCCCGTCTCCGCTGCGGGAAAAAGGGGTTTACTTAATAACGGGAGGTTTAGGCGGTATTGGTTTGATCCTAGCGGAATATCTGGTTAAGACTGTACGAGCCAAATTAATCCTTACAGGACGTTCAGGCTTGCCTGGTCGCGAGCAGTGGAAAAAGTGGATAGAGACACATGATGAAAAAGACCCCATCAGTCAGAAAATCCGTAAAATACAAGAACTGGAGAAGATGGGTGGAGAAGTTCTACTATTTGCTTGTGATGTCGCAGATAAAGATCAAATGCAAGCTGTTATTACACAAGCAGAGCAAATCCACGGTTCGCTAAATGGGGTGATTCACGGCGCGGGTGTTTTAGGAGGCAACACGTTCAATCTAATGAAGGATCTCAAGAAAACAGACTGCGAGGACCAATTTAAGTCGAAAATGTACGGATTACGTGTGCTTTCGGAAGTCCTTAGGGAAAAACAGCTAGATTTCTGCTTGTTAATGTCCTCGATCGCTTCTGTGTTGGGTGGGCTTGGTTTTACTGCATACTCCGCCGCTAACCTGTATATGGATTATTTTGTTCAAAAATATAACAGGGACGCGCTCGTGCCTTGGATAAGCGTGAATTGGAGCGACTGGAAATACTGGGATGAGACTGAAAAGGACAAAACTGTTGGAGGAAGCATCTGGGAACTATCGATGCTACCGGAGGAAGGAGTTCAAGTTTTTCAACGTATTTTGGCCTCTGGAGAAACTTGGGTTGCCAACTCACCAGGGGATTTACAGGTTCGAATCAATCAGTGGGTTCATCTCCAATCGTTACGCAGTGAAGAGGAAAATGACAGCGAGGTAGTATTGCATGCCAGACCAATGTTAATGAGCTCTTATGTGGAGCCCCGCACCGAATTAGAAAAAGAGCTGGTTGAGATTTGGCAGAAAATTTTCCGTGTAAATCAAATAGGAATAGAAGACGATTTCTTTGAGCTTGGTGGTGATTCGCTGAAAGGAATTACCCTTGTGTCTCGAATTCATAAGGAGTTGCATGTGGAAATACCGGTGGCACAGTTGTTCGATACACCGACCATTGAAACACTTTGCACGTATATTCAAAACGCAGAGAAAAGCGGGTACCATTCTATTGATGCAGCAACACCTAAGGACGCGTATGTTCTATCCTCGCCCCAGAAACGCTTCTATGTTTTACACCGGCTTCATCCAGCTAGCACAGCGTACAACGATACGGCTGCCGTATTGTTGGAAGGTGAGCTTGATAGGAAGAGACTAGAGCAAGCTTTTCGAAATGTAATTCAACGACATGAAGTGTTCCGTACATCCATTCAAATGATCGATGATGAACCAAAGCAATTCATTCATGACCATGTTGATTTTGAATTGACGTATGCAGAAGCGAAAGAAACCCAAGCACCACAGCTTGTGCGTGATTTTATCAGAGCCTTTGATTTAAGTGTTGCGCCATTTTTACGTATTGGGCTCGTGAAACTGCATGAGGCGAAGCATATCCTGATAGTCGATATTCACCACATCATCACGGACGGTGTTTCTTTTGACATCTTCGTAAGGGATCTGATGAAGCTATACGCTGGAGAAGAACTCCCACAGCTTCGCATTCAATACAAGGACTACGCAGAGTGGCAAAACAGTGAGAGAGAGCAGGAAGCGGTCAAAAAGCAGAAGGAGTACTGGATGAAACGGTTTGAAGATCAAATTCCTGTACTTGATCTACCTACAGATTATACAAGACCAAAAGTATCAAACTTTGTGGGAGATACATTGTCATTTGAGATCAATTCAGAATTGACAGCAAAGATAAAAAAGCTTGTTAGTCAGGAAGAGTCCACTCTATACATTGTGATGTTAGCAATCTACAATGCTCTTCTGTATAAGTACACTGGACAGGAAGATATAGTAATCGGCTCCCCAATTGCTGGTAGACCGCATACTGATTTGCAGAACATCATGGGAGTGTTCGTTAACATGCTTCCGATGCGGAACCAGCCAAAAGGAGAGAGAACATTTAAGGAATTTTTGGCAGAGGTAAAAGAAAACTCTCTGCAAGCCTTTGAAAATCAGAAGTACCAATATGAAGATTTGGTTCTCAGTCTTGGACTGCAAGGTAATATTTCACGCAATCCACTGTTTGATGTTATGTTTGTTCTACAAAACATGGATACCGAGCAACTAGAGTTCAACGGTCTTCACGTATCGCCGTTCGAATTTGGGCACCAAAGAGCTCAAGTTGACCTGCTTCTTCGTGCAGTTGAGGCTCAGGATAAGCTGGAGATGACTATCGAATATTCTACTGAGCTGTTTAGACGGGAGACGATAGAGAAGTTTGTCCAACGCTATCTGGAGCTTATGGAGCAAGTTGCGTCGGATGTCCAAGTAAGGCTGCAGGATATCTCGATTTCACATGATTATAAGGAACTCGTGCTGCAAATTGATCAAGGTGATTTCGATTTTTAAAATAAGAGGAATATCCAGGACAGGCTGGAAGGATGGTGCTTTTTGCACCATCCGGCTATGTCCAATCAGGGAAGTTCGGAAGCAGGAGGGAACAGATTATGGAATTTTGTTGGGCATTACCGGTTGTGCCGACAGATCAATACCATGAACTATATCGCGCGTATACGGATCAAGCTTTACGCGCTGAAAAAAATAATTTTGATGGTGTACTTGTTTCTAGTACTCCAACCTCAGTTGATCCCTTTATTGCATCCACGAAGATTGGTTTGGAAACCACCAGTATTCGCATCCTGCTTGCCCAAAATACCAACCATTGTTTGCCGACCTATACTTCTAAAGCATTGAATACTCTCAATCAGATGATTAACCATCGGGCTGATGTTAATGTGATTACGGGGAGTTCCAGCATTGCTCTTTCCCGTGAAGCTCAAGCTGATTCACATTCCACCAGATATCAACGTACGAAAGAGTTTATGGAGATCATTCAGTTACTTCGTAAAGGAACTACTAGTTACAAAGGAGAGTTTTTTCACATTAGCAACTGTGACATTTATCCAAAGGAGAACGTAGAGAAGAGAGGACGCTATTTCGTCGCGGGCAGCTCTGAGGAAGCGATGACTATTGCTGCGCATTTTGGAGATGCATATATTTTGTATGCGTGCGAGTTCGATTTGATTTCAAAACATTACAACAAAGTCAAACAGATGGCGTCAGAAAAAGGAAGAAGCATTTCCTGCGGAGTACTTGTCGATATTATCGCAAGACAAACAAGCGAAGAAGCGTGGAATGCGGCAAGTGAACTATTGGAAAATACATCACCAATCACGAAGCGAATAACACGTGCATTTCTCAAAACCTCTGATTCTGTAGGACTTGGACGGTACAAAGACCTGACTGCCGAAAATAACTACATGGTAGGAGAGAATCTGTGGGGCGGGCTTAGCCAAGTAAACCCATCAAATTCGATATCAATTGTAGGCAGTTATGAGGAGGTTGTTGAAACACTAAAAAAATATCATGAAGCTGGTGCAGAATTCTTTCTCTTGACAAGTTTGTTGCATGACAATGAAATCGAGCGTATTGGACAACATATTATCCCTCAGTTAAAGAAAGCAAAAGTTTCTATCAATTAAAATATTGATAACCAATGAAATACCCGTGTTACATTTTAGGAGGGGAATTGGTTATGTTGAAATCATCAATGGAAAATCCCTATTTGCTTATAAATATAGAACCAGTAAAACATATTGAAAATAATTGCATTGAAGATGTAATTGCTTCCCTTGCGCGTTGGCTTAATCGAAATCACGAGTGTATGTTTGCACAAACGTGGAATTTTTCTTTTGAATCTAATAGAAAGCAAACGCAAAGAATAGGAGACCAACTAATCATTCCCTCAAATAACTTCTTAGCGCTTCTCGAACAGTATCATGGCATACGAGGAACAGTCTATCATAAACAAATTGAAGAAGAGGTGTATGAGTTAATTCAAACGGAGCTGACTTCTGGCTTCCCCGTGGTGGCTACCATGAATTCCTTTTGGGTTCCTTGGGATAAAAACTATCAGAAGGAACACACTGTTCATTCCTTTATGATTGTGGGAATTAACTCTGAAACGCAAGATCTTTATTGTACAGATCCTTATTTTATGAAAAAGGAGGTGCAGTTGTCCCACACAAATTTTATCAAGGGCTATCAACATATAACGACATTCTCTCTTGTCCAGGATGAACAGGTTGATCCTAAGCAAGTCATCCAAACGTTAGCTGACAGACTTTCCTCAGAATTACAGATCGGAAAGGCGTTTTCTGACATGCATGAGTTTGCAGATGTTTTACGGAAAACCTTTGATTTGCAAATAGAGACAGAAGGATATGACAAAAACTTTGATGACATTCCACTAATAAACAACCTGGCGGATGTTGCAAATGGGCGTCTTAAATATGCACATCTTTTAGCGTTTATTGCTTCACGTGATTATGCAAGTTTAGCTCCTTTTGTGGAAGAAATGAAAAGAATAGGGAATAATTGGGATATTATTCGAGGGATTGTTATCAAAATGCATCTCACAAAAAGATGTAATGATATTGCACTGGAGAAGCTCTCCCAAAAAATCATGGAGGTTTCACAGGACGAAAGATGCTTTGCAGTACAGTTGCTTGAAGAATATAATCGTCTCCTGTTAGAAAAGAAAGCATAAGATAGAGAATTTGAATACTAAATAGAAAACCTACAAAAGAAAGGAAACATCAGGCATGATTTATGAGCTTCCTGTTCAACATTACGATCGGATTAAGGATATTTTTCACGAACAAACCAATCATCCTATTATCTGGGGAATCATTAATGGAAATAACCAAGGAAAAGTATATGTAGATGATACAGAAAAACCAAAAACAGCATTGATATGGGCAAAATTTGAAATATTTATACTTGGTGGAGACAAGGAGAACGAATCATTTAACAAAACCCTCGAGTCGTTCATTCGGGAGAGAATTGCACCAGAGAGTTTGCAGATTGGTGACATTGCTTTTCAGTTAGAGTTCGCAGGGGCGAATACGGGTGAAGGAACAGTGATTGATAGGCTGAAAAGCTATCTGCCAAAAGCTTATGGACGTTGTGCTTTCACATTTAATGAAGCGAGGTATCGAGAGCTTGGAAAATGGCATGATCAGATTCCCTTTGGCTACTCTGTAGAAAAAATTACTCCGGAATTAATGGAGAGGGACAAAGAGGGCGTTATTCGAGAAGAGCTGGAGAACTTCTGGGTCTCTCCAGAGGTTTTTTTCGAGAAGGGTATTGGCTATTGCACTATGCAAGGGGATAAGGCAGTTAGCAGTTGCCTTTCTGTTTATGCAGGTGATGGAAATATTGAGATCGGCATTAACACCTACGATATGAAACATCGGAACAAGGGATTGGCAACACTGGCTGCTCGCGCTGTGCTGGATGAATGTCTTCAACGGGAGATCACTCCACATTGGAAGACAGAACATTTCCGTTATGCGTCCATAAGATTAGCAAATAAGTTAGGCTTTGAAAACCGTCGGGATTACATGGCGTACTATTTCTTTTACCGTGAACAAGATAATCTTGTAAGCAGTGCTTATTACCAGCTAAAAGAGTTTGGCGATGTCGTTACAGCCAATGACTATGTTAGAAGAGCAAAAGGACTGGGAGAACTGGAAGACTGGCATTGTTTTCTCATCGCTTGTGGCTTTGCTGTGAGCAAAGACACGACTACTGCTCTTTCCTATTTAGAACGAGCCATTGACAAGGGCTGGAGAGATACAAGCGACGTGAAATTTGAAAATGATTTGAAAAATTTGCATGGGCTAAAAGAATGGGAAATTTTGACCAAAAAGTTGCTTTTAACTGAAGAGGAATAACGCTAACGGTTATTAAAATAGTGATTGAATTGCACGATGATCAGAACGATTTGGGTAAGGAGACTGCCCAAATCGTGAACGTAATCTTCCACTTCAAGGACATTACACATGTGGCATGCAAAGCAGGATAAGAAGAACTTCTTATTAGGAGAGATGCAAATGCAGTCAATGGGTAGGATAAACGTTTCAGAAGATCGAATGATCGTTGCAAACCAGAAGTCAAAGGAAAGAGATTATTGGCAGAGGAGGCTGTCGGGAGAGCTAACGGAGTGCCACTTTCCCTACGATCAAAAAAACCAAGAGAGCCCTTGTGAACAAAGAGATTATGTAAAAAGTGTTGTTGATGGCTTGACTTTTAGCCAGCTAATGAAGCTTTCCAATGGCTCTGACATACGCTTGCACATGATTTTGACTTCTGTATTGAACGTGCTGTTATACAAATATACGGGCCATACTGACATCATCGTGGTCACTCCAGTCTTAAAGCAGGAAACTGAAGCTGATTTTATCAATACGATCCTTATTCTTCGCAACCAATTAAGAAATGAAATGACATATAAGGAGCTACTCTTGCAGACTAGAGAAATGCTGAATGATGCGACTCAGAATCAAAATTATCCGCTTTTATCCTTATATGAACAGATTATGGGTCATTCCAGGTCTGATCATTCATCTCTCTTTCATGTTGGGATTCTACTAGAGAACATTCATGATCATAACTACCTACTTGCAAACCAGCCGGAAGTCTTATTCTCATTCCTCAAAACAAATGACAGTCTTGAGCTGGAGATTACATTTTCGACCGATCGATACCACAGAGCTGGCGTTCAAAGAATAGCTACTCATTACAAAGGACTATTACAAACTATCTTAGATAATCTTGATACACCTTTGTCTGTAATTGACATGCTATCAGAGAACGAGAAACTTCAAATTCGTGATTTTAACGATACGCAAATGGAATTTCCTACAGAGAAAAATTTATATGAGCTTTTTGCGTTACAAGCTGAAAAGACGCCAGATGTAATTGCTGTGGCAGATGACAATCGTCAGTTAACCTATGCTGAGTTGAAAGACAGGGCAACCCAAGCGGCGTATCTACTAAAGAAAAAAGGGATTCAACAAGAACAAATTGTAGGTTTGATGTTAAAGCGCAATATAGATGTTGTAGTTTCAATTCTAGCTATCCTGCAGGTTGGCGGTGCATACTTGCCGCTCAATCCGTTCCTGCCAAAAAATCGCATTCAATCCATGTTAGAGGACACGAATAGCCCGCTTCTCATTACTAATGAGGAGTTCATTTCTGACAGTTCGCTTATGGCGGACCTCCCAGACTTGGAAGTGCTGAGTGTAACAGAGCTTCTTTCATATAAGACAAATGAGGCTGAAGAATTTTGCAAGGCAAATCCATCCAATCTTGCCTATGTGATCTTTACATCTGGTTCAACAGGTAAACCGAAAGGTACGATGATTGAGCAGCGTAGCGTTGTTAATCTTATTTGGGGGCTTAGCCAAGAATTATATGGCACATATCCATCCCCTCTGCGAGTAGCCATGGTGTCGCCGCTTGAATTTGATGCATCCATACAAAACATGTTTGGTTCCCTGTTAAACGGTCATAGCCTATTTATTGTTCCAGAGGATGCACGAGTCGAGGGAGACAAATTGGTTGCTTTCTATCGTAAGCACCAAATAGAACTCTCAGATGGCACGCCAACTCATCTACGGATTTTAGGGGATTGCTTACACAAAGCAAACACGACCGATTTGGCTCTCAAACACTTACTCATTGCAGGCGAAGCGCTTACGCCTAAGGTTGTAGCGAATTTTGCACGTCATTTCTCAAATAAACCAAAAATACTCAATGCCTATGGTCCAACGGAAACCTGCGTAGATTCCACATCCTGCCATGTAATCTTGGAAGAGATTGATCGAGTTAACAATATCTCCATCGGGCGACCACTGGCGAATCAACAGGTATTTATTATAAACGAGAATAATCAGCTTCAGCCAATTGGAATTCCTGGAGAGCTATGTATTGCGGGTGAGGGATTAGCCAGAGGTTACTTGAATCGTCCTGAGCTAACCGAAATGAAGTTTACGCCAAATCCATTTCTTGATTTATTTCCTCAATCTAGTGAACGCATGTACAGAACAGGAGATTTAGCCAGATGGCTGCCAGATGGAAATATCGAATACCTAGGTCGCTTTGATGAGCAAGTAAAAATACGTGGTATGCGCATTGAAATGGGCGAAATCGAAAGCAAGCTCCTCACATATTCAGGCATGAGAGAAGCTGTTGTGATTGGTTTGGATAGTAAAACGTCGCAAGAAACCTATCTGTGCGCGTATGTCGTAGCAGATCATACAGTAGTTGCAAGAGAAGTGCGTGAGTTTCTTTCGAAGGATCTCCCTATCTACATGGTACCTACCTACATAATTCAAGTGGATAAGCTACCGATTACCTCAAACGGAAAGATAAATAAGAAAATGCTTACTCATCCCGAGGATGTATTTGAACATATGTCCAAGGAACAGTACGTTGCTGCCCGGAACGAGACAGAAGCAAAGCTTGTGGAAATCTGGCAGAATATCCTTTCAAAAGACCAGATTGGTATACACGAGAATTTCTTTGAACTTGGTGGTCATTCGTTAAATACGACGACGCTTGTTTCACGCATCATGAAGATCTTCCATGTGGAGGTTCCCTTACAGGTTATTTTCCAGCATCCGACGATTGAGGAACTTGCCATCTATATTGACCGGGGTGATAAAAAGCAGTATCAAGCAATTGGCCTTGTAGAAAAACGTGATTATTATCCTGTTTCCTCTGCACAACAGCGTCTTTTTGTCATGAATAAATTTGAAGGGATAGGAACTAGCTACAATATTCCAGGAGCACTAATCGTTGAAGGAGAGCTTGATCAAAAACGATTCGAACAAGCTATTCAGGAATTGATACAACGTCATGAAAGCCTGCGTACGTCGTTTGTTTTCCTAGATGGAGAACCCGTGCAAAAAGTGCAGGAGCATGCCACGATCGACATTTGGTTTCATGAAACTACGGAGGAGCATATCGACTCGATCATAGACGAGTTCATTCAGCCTTTCGATTTACGTCAAGCCCCTTTACTTCGGGTTGGGTTGGTAAAACTCAATGAATATCGCCATTTGCTACTTTTTGATATGCACCATGTTATTTCCGATGGAGTTTCAATGGTGATTTTGCAGCAAGATTTTATTAAGCTTTACGCCCAAGAAGAGCTTTCTGTCTTGTCCATCCAATATAAAGATTATGCGGCGTGGCAGCGCAAGCGTATGAAAAGTGAGGAGATAAAGAATCAGGAAGCCTTCTGGTTACAGACTTTTGAAGGTAAAATTCCAATTTTGCAACTACCTACTGATTTCCCTCGAACAGCAAAGCAAAGCTTCGACGGTAACCGTGTCATTCAACGTTTCCCAGATTCTATCGCGAAGCAGTTGAGTGGTTTTACAGAATCAACAGGTACTACCCTGTATATCGTCTTATTAGCCGCTTACAATGTTCTTCTTCATAAATATACAAAACAAACAGAGATTATTGTTGGTTCGCCTATTGCTGGACGTGTCCACGCAGATACGGAAAAAATGGTGGGGATGTTTGTCAATACATTGGCGATGAAAAACAGTCTAAACCAAGATAAACCGTTTAGTCTTCTCCTTAAGGAAGTAAAAGAAAATGCCCTGCAAGCCTATCAGAATCAAGAGTATCCATTTGAAGAGCTAGTCAATAAGCTGCAGTTGGAACGTGATAACAGCCGTAATCCTTTATTTGATACGATGCTGATCATGCAAAATATTCCATCCTACCATACACAAGCGAACACACTTACCTTTACTCCCTATGAATATAAACACAAAGCATCTAAATTTGACATTACATTTGAAATTTTTCAAGAAAAGAATGGGCTTTTGCTCCACGTAGAATACGTGACGAAATTGTTTAAGCAAGATACCATTGAGAGAATGGTGAATCACTTTTTTGCGATTATAGAGCAGATACTTCGAAATCCAAGCATCAGCATTTCTGATATAGAGCTCCTAACGCGGGCAGAGAAAGATAAGATTCTTTATCAATTCAACAATACCAGAGAAGAGTATCCAAAAGATAAACAGGTACATCAATTATTCGAAGAGCAAGCGAGACGCAATCCGAAGCAGACCGCTCTTATCTTTGAAAATCAGACATACACGTATGAGTTTGTGAACGAACGAGCGAACCAATTAGCGAGAAAATTACGTGGCTTAGGGATTGGAAAAGAAGATGTGGTAGGGTTACTTTTTGACCGTTCGGTAGAGATGATTCTAGGTATTTTAGCAGTGATGAAAGCGGGTGCTGCTTATGTAGCAATTGATCCTGATTACCCAGCGGAACATGTACACTACATTCTTGAAGATAGCAAAACGCAGGTTTTACTTACGGAAACCAAGCATACCGATACCATTGCTTTTACGGGACCAATTCTTGATCTTAACGCTGAAGCTCTCTATGAGGGAGATACAGCAAACCTTGAGCCTATATCTGCAGCGGACAGCCTTGCCTATATTCTATACACATCTGGTTCTACTGGCAGACCAAAGGGAGTCATGATTGAACATAGCAGCATCGTCAATTATCTATTTGCCATGCAAAAGACCTATCCAATGACAGCAGATGATGCTTATCTCTTAAAAACCCCTTATACCTTTGACGTATCAGTGCTTGAATTATTTGGCTGGTTCATTTCTGGCGGATCATTGGTGATTCTTGAACCAAATGGACATCGAAATCCTAAGAGTATTCTACGTGCTCTTGAGTCTTATCATGTGGCACTTATCAACTTTGTTCCATCCATGTTTAAAGTATTCCTCAATTCAATTCACGAAGAGTCAATTGAGGTTCTCAATAAGGTGAAATACGTATTGGTAGCGGGTGAAGCAATCTCGCATGACGTCGTTGAGCAATTCTACTCTCTTACAAGGAATGTAACACTTGATAATCTCTATGGTCCTACAGAGGCAACCGTCATCGCAACAAGCTTTCCGCTGAGAAACGCAGGAGAATATAGTACATTGCCGATTGGCAAACCGATTCAAAACGTTCAGGTTTATGTGATGAATGAGTCAATCCAATTGGAATCAATCGGGATAGTAGGGGAATTATATATTGCTGGTGCAGGTGTGGCGAGAGGCTATTTGAATAAGCCTGAGCTAAATGAACAAAAGTTTTTTGCCAACCCATTTGTATCGAATGAGAGGATGTATCGGACAGGGGATTTAGCAAGGTGGCTACCTGACGGCAATATCGAATTTTTGGGTCGAATGGATCATCAGGTGAAAATCCGCGGATACCGTATTGAATTGGAAGAAATCGAAACAAGACTTCGCTCCTATGAAGGGATAGCTGACGCTGTGGTGCTAGATAAAGATGATTCACTTGGAAATAAACAGCTAGTAGCATACATCATTACCACAAATCCACTCAATATGAGTGAGATTAAGGAACATCTGAGTAAACAGCTTCCCAGCTACATGATTCCAGCTCATTTCATGACACTGGATAAACTTCCCGTAACGACCAGTGGAAAAGTAGATCGACGTGCACTTCAGGATGAAGCTCTACTTTTAACACCAAGGAACCAAGAAGGAGAAGAACCCAAGACTGTATTAGAAATGAAGCTTTTGGAAATTTGGAAACGTGTCCTGAAAGTTGAACAAGTAGGGACAAACGAGGATTTCTTTGAGCTTGGGGGAAACTCATTACTTGCTGTTACTCTTGACTTAGAGATGGAGGAGGAGGGATTAATCTCCGATGATCTGGTTGTCTATGAACACCGAACGATCCGAGCATTAGCAGGATTTATCGAACAAAAAGAACCAACCAATGGCGAAGCCGAGACGCCTATGGAAAAATAAAACCTGAGGGCACAAACGATTATTACCTGTTTGTGCCCCTTACCTTTTTATAATGTCATATGTTCGCAAGCTAAGTCTTTCTTTGTTAAAGCCGATAACATGGAACCAGAAGAGTGTTTCAGCATAACCAACCTACACTTGCATAACAAGAATAGAGAAAAACAAATGCAGAACAAACAGAGAAAGCAACAGGACCTAATAACAGATTTGATTAAAAATCAGGAGTAATCCCTCCATTAGTTCCGTTGCGTGCTTTCAACTGGACGTCTGCTCACGTCCCTTATCATCGACTAGCTTTGTTACCTCTAATATTTCACTTTTGGCAAAAATCCGCTCACTATCTATTTCCTTGATCTAACGTAAATTGACTTAAATAATGAAAGATGGTAACATTCTGAATAATTATGGGAAATTACGGAAATAGGGGGTCGTTTGGTGAAAAAATACATAATATTTGGAGCTAGCAAAGGATTAGGAGACGCTTTTGTCAAAGGCTTACCCAGTTCTGGAGATCAGGTATGGATTGTTTCCAGAAGCAGACCCAGAAGCTTAGACTTAAATGACGGAGTTCAGCGAATATGGCTGGAAGCCGATTTATCGCAGCAACATAAAATAAAAATGATTACGGATACTCTTCAACATGAAAGAATAGATGTCCTGATATACAATGTTGGGGTGTGGGAAAAAGAGGGGTTTGAAGATCATTATGACTTCGAACTGGACGATCCAGAAGATATTGCTACTATCATTCATACAAACATAACATCCACGATTACTTATATCCAAGCCTTGTTGCCAAATCTAAGAAGGTCAGAAAGTGGGAAGATAATCCTAATTGGATCAACTGCTGGATTAGATAATACAAATAATTCCCAGGTATCATTTGTGAGTTCTAAATTCGGATTACGAGGCATAACCAATGCTTTGCGAGAACATGTCAGGAAAGATGGAATTGCTGTTACTTGCATCAATCCAGGTGAACTAGCAGCGGAAATCCCATACGAGGCTGGCGCCGAAAAAGCGATTTCTGAATATAACGGCACACGGATTCCAGTCCAGGACATTGTCTCTTTAGTCAAATGTGTTGTGAGCTTGTCAAAGGTTTCTTGCGTCAAAGAAATTCATGTACCAGCCATTACAGATCTAAATGCTTGACTTGATATAACACGATAAATGAATGCATAAATTAACTTGCATTTTTTCACCATAAAAACCGATAAACCGTAATTACATAAGGAATAGGTAAAAAAGATCGCGATATCACCGTGATCTTTTTTATTTTACTAGGAGTTGCCCATAGTCACTTGCTTTACATAATATGATTTTCTAGAAATAACCAAGTAGAAATATGCACTAACAATTAGTTGAAGCAAACTGAAGGCTTGATTCTAGTTGTTTGGAAGGTGTGGGGGCAATTAGATAGCTTTCTTTTTGGGAGGACTATTGTTTTCCAGCGGATCAGTAGGCAAGGTGGTTCATCAAGTATTTACGAGGAAGATTTGAAAAGCTCTCCTTCATCAATAAGGAGAGCTTTGTAAAACCTATCTTCTATAAACTTTATACAATATTTCATCTTCTCCATCGAGAAGCATTTTAACATAACCACCGTTAAAATGGGAATCAGCTCTAATGTACCATGTTTGATTATAGGGATTTTTATATACCTCTAAATGTGAGTTGCCTGATATCACTACATATGAAATATTGCGCATGGAATACAAAGGTACTGGTGGTCCGCCTGGCACTATAAAAAGATTTCCAGTTCTTATTTGTGCTTTAACAATCTGTTGCTCTTGAGCAGAATCTAAAGTAGCCGCAGACGCGAAACTACCGCCAAATCCACTCATTAGTCCTAAGGCTAGGGCACCAACAACAAATTTTTTAAACATTTGCCTCAACTCCCTAAAAATTATTTTTTGTTACAACATGAATAATTCTTTGGTAAAAAGGAATATCCTTCCAAATATGGGTAAGTTAACAATTTGGACACAAAGATTTATTGTTATTTCAACATATGGTACAAACATAAAAATCGAAAGGATTTTATTATTCGAGTAAGAACCTTTTTTAAGGCTTGGTTTGACTAAAGCCTTCGTGGAGATCAACGAATTGACAGAGAAAAACACTATGTAAAACAACTAGCAGTTTCCTTCTTCTACTGTTGATTGAATTTTATAAGATGGGTGTTATTGAAAAATCCATTATTCTCTCATACGTAAACAAAAATAAATTAGAAATATGCAGTGAATTGACTAGAAAATTTTTTTGCGATAACATTTGATTGATTGTTCGAAAAATTGGCTATTGAATCGGAAACTCAAGGGAGAGCTTTTATGTGAACAAAAGCAGTGAAGAAAAGCAGAGAAGCACAGCAACATTAATGGAGAAGAGAAGCAATCGTTCATCGTTTACGCAAGACGTGATTTGAAGTAGGCTCATTATACATAAGTAGGTGAAAATAGATGACGGCATCAAAGATATCATTGAATGAACAAAAAACAATTGTTGGATATACCAAAATGACTGGAATTTTTCTATACGGTGGATTCGGAATAGTAGGATTTGCTCTTGGTTTTTTTCTTCCAACAATAGCGGCATGGGCTATAACACTTCCTTGGGTCCCATTCCGAGGAATTTTAAAACTTATCAATTCCTTTCAAGGATTCTGGCCTACTATCGTGCTGGCAGTGATTGGTTTACTTGCTGGTCTAGTGTTTGCTTACATAGTTGTTAAAGAATGTCTTATCATAACGATTACGAATCAGGAAGTACAAGTAGAGAAGGATGAGTATAAGCAGACGATTGCCTTAAAAGATATTGATACGGTTTTCTTGGATGGAAAACAACTGGTCATTCTCGGGAAATCAGGATATGAGCTTGAACGAGAACAAAGCGATGAATCAGCTATCAAAATAAGTAATGCTTTTAAGAAGCATGGTTATCCTTGGTCTTCAGAAGGGGACCCGTATAAAGACGAGTATCGGCGCTGGGTCCTTGATACCCCGGATATATCACCATCTGCCAATGCTCTAATGAAGGCGCGAGAAATTGCCTTGGAAAAGAAAGAAAAGGAAGATATAAAAGACCTTCGCAATGAACTTGCAAAGCTTGGCTACATTGTACGCGACGAGAAAACAAGACAATACTGGCGTAAAGTACATAAGGATATACAGAATTAGTGAGGGATTTTATCTAGTGAAGCTCGCCAAATGAACAAGATTTGTACCTTGATGCTCAGGGAAATCGCCTGCATTGGTCAGTGGACAATTAGCAAACCGAGGGAGTACGTAAAACATCCTTCTTAACGAAAAACGTTATTAAACATCATCGCACAATCTCGACATATAATAATGAATGAATTGAAGCTGGCTATGTTTTAAAAGCTATAAAGGAACCAACCCTTCAGATGAAATGCTAAGGGATGAACCGGCATTAAAAGATGAGAATCGAAGACCCATGTTCTACCTTATTTCAGCAGAAAAGGCAAAAAACTAAAACGAATAGGGATAAATTATCTGTAATGGAGCATTTTTTGCATTTGTATCTGAACGAACCAAGAAAATAGCTTGATGAAAAAAGAACAATAGTGATTAGCTTTTCAGACATCCGATCTTGTAATAACCGTGGCCAGTAGCATGGTCCTAGAAATCATAAAAATGGGGTATTGCCTCCGAATGTTTAAGAAAAAACAGGTACATGTATTAATCATTAAAACCCTTACGTCCTTATGAGTACGTAAGGGTTTTTCCTGCTCGTGGGTAAAAATCAGATGTTTATAGATTTCTAATCCTTGCTCACCTTTTTGCTTCGTCAGATATATTTATTGAAAAGAGCGAATTAACATTAGCTTTATATACCATGTATTTCCCGTGAGAAGCAACACAGCAAAGGTGCAATGAGATATTTGAGCATATTTTCGTTGCTATCATTGTTCAAACAGCTCTCTTTAGTATGTGGATGAAGAAACAGTACTGTTAGATAGTGAGGAAAAAGACATTTCTTATGTTTTAATGAGGTTTTATCGTTACGGATATGTTGTGTCGTGTATATTATTTGGGTCCTTCACTGACCACGATCCTATAACTTCGCCATTCGTACGTTTTAGTACATAGATATCTTGTAGGCCGTATGACGCATAACGAAGCGGTATGTCATAAGGGTTATGAATTTTCCTAGTAACTTTGATCTCTGTCATTTTTTCTCTTGTATGAGATAAGGTAGTAGATAATGAAGTTACTATACTCAATTTTAACCCTGCAGTTAATCCCCCAATATTCAATCCTAAATCAGCACCAACATCTATATTAAGGGTTCTAGCCATATTTTCTTGGTCTGTAGTTTTCATACCAACTGTTAGTTCTTTCACTAGCTCTTCTGTTTTAGGAATTGTATGCTCGGCTAATAAGACCCAGTTTCTCTGATGTTCTAACGTATAATAGGGGCTCTCAGTTAGCTGCACCACTAAATCAAGGTTATTGTCCTGAACCATGATGAAGGGTAACATAATGGCTCCGACTGTTACTGGTTTGGTTTGACCAACTAAATTTTGGGTAGCTGATGTGATTCGAGGGGCTGGTTCTAATGTCCCTAAAACTGGCAGAATGGGTAAAGGGAACTCCTCATTCATTTTTTTAAAATACCATTGCTGATCATCTGCTGTATAGATTTTTTGCCATTGAATCAGATAGCTACCTGAGGTTTCTGATCCATCGGATACCCCAATAACCTTTCCACTATTGTTGTTTCGTATAAAATAATAATCATTGTTAATGAAATCAAAATACCATTGCTGATCCTTTGCATTGCTATACTTCCACTGAAGGATTTCAGCTCCATCCTGATTGGAACCATAAGATACTGCGATACTTCTTCCGCTATGTCGTGGGACAATTACATAACCGCTATCTAAAGAAAAAAACATGTAGTGCTGGTCAGCAGTATTACTATCATCATAAATGACAAATCTGTCTCCATCTCCAGTTCCACCATAACTTACCCCAATAATCTTATGGCTCTTTTTGTTTATGATTTTGTAAATACCA
This sequence comes from Brevibacillus sp. SKDU10, assembly GCF_001645205.1. Classification (NCBI taxonomy): domain Bacteria; kingdom Bacillati; phylum Bacillota; class Bacilli; order Caryophanales; family Paenibacillaceae; genus Brevibacillus; species Brevibacillus sp. SKDU10. The sequence continues at coordinate 50,136 of NZ_LSSO01000090.1, forward strand.
TTTTTTTTAAAGTTCATAGTAAAGCCTCCTTTTACAAGTACAATGTAAGAACGCAGCCCAGAAAGTACTAGTAATATTAGTGTATGACTTATTTTTGGTAATATTTAGTTTTTGGGAATTTATTTATGTATTTTCTTGCTTTACATAGGATCTGGGAACTTAAGGGAAAACAAAAAGAGTTCAATGGCGTAGTATATTCTTTGTGAAGATCTCACTCTGTTCTCAGACTATTTACATGAATCATAATAGAAGGCCCTGTTAGTTATACTAGCTTAGCTCTGACAGGTGATTTAAGAGGATGTGCTGCTCAAGCTCTCTACGACTTTATGTGGCAGCAAGCTGGAGTTTAATCCTTTAACTTCCTATTTACTGGTAATACATTACGGTAATTTTATAGTAAGAAAAGTGAATGCTATTTAAATCAGAAGTTTTTAAATTAACTAAAAGTAAACGTTTCCTAATAAACAAGCTATAATGAGGGCGTATTATAATTCATCATGATTTGAACACTGGATTTTTGGCATTATTTCATACCAAACCTGATTAAAAGGAAGTTGATATCATGGAGATTCTTAAGGGTACGATATTACTATTATTTGTACTAAGTCTGTTTTCACTTTTTAGTTTTAAAGCACCCAACGGAATGAAGGCTATGGGGGCTTTAGCAAGTGCGGCAGTTGCTAGTTTTTTAGTTGAAGCTTTTCAGCTATACGTGGGTGGCGATTTAATCGGTATACCATTTTTAAAGGAGGTTGGGCAATCTTCCGGTAGTCTAGGCGGAGTAGCTGGTGCAACTTTGGTTGCTTTAGCGATGGGTGTATCACCTGTTTATGCTATGCTTGTAGGGGCTTCTGTGTTAAGTTTTGGATTGCTGCCTGGGTTTATTGCTGGTTACCTTATATCATTTTTAGTAAAACAAATTGAAAAACGCGTACCAGAAGGATTAGATTTAATTGCTTGTATTGTAATTGCAGCACCATTAACAAGATTAATTGCAAAAGGAATGGATCCGATTGTAACAGTAACATTGAAGCAAATCGGTGCAGTTATTACATCATCAACTGATGCCAATCCAATTATTATGGGAATTATTCTAGGTGGAATTATTACAGTCGTTGCAACTGCACCGTTAAGCTCAATGGCATTAACAGCATTGCTCGGATTAACAGGGCTACCGATGGCAATTGGTGCATTGGCGGTAACAAGCTCATCCTTTATGAACTACGTTTTCTTTAAACGAATGAAGCTTGGAGATAAGCGTACAGTAATTGCCGTTTCAATTGAACCATTAACGCAAGCGGATCTCATTTCAGCAAATCCAATTCCGGTTTATGTAACAAACTTTATTGGTGGAGCAACAGCGGGAATTATTATTTCAATGTTTGATCTGATTAATAATGCAACAGGAACAGCAACGCCAATTGCAGGACTTATGGTTATGTACGGGTTTAACGATCCAATGAAAGTGACATTATGTTTCTTATGTATTATGGTATCTGGCATTCTTTCAGGATATATTGGCTCACTATTATTCAAAAATTACCCAATTCGTACAGCAGAGCAAATTCGTGGTACGGACGGAAAAGCAATAGATGCGGCAGCGTCGTAAATGAATGAGTTAAAATCGGACCAAAATACTAGCAGCGCTTCATGCAACGGATAAAGGTGGACTTGAAGCAGCACTAACAGGTCGTGTTCTGCAAGAAGGGAATTTTTACATGGGCACATACGAAAACAAGACAATTACACGTAAAATCAAATCGATTGACCGATGTACCGGATATCTTGTCCCTCAAAGGATTTTTATGCGATAAAATGAGACTTACAGTTTTTATAGACTAAGTTACACTAGTAAATTCGTTGAAATTTCCTCAATTAGGAGGTTGTCCCTATCATTTTACTCCTTCTTTTCATAGTATATAGCATACTCTCGGAAAGAAGGTGAAAATATGGTAGAAGTTACTTGTATAGATGAAGTAAATGGCCAATTCTTCCTAGTTGTCACAGCTGCTGGTGTGACAATTCGAACACCTATTAATGAAGCATTAGCAAACATTCTGCTAGCGTTAGGTACACCTCGCTGCACATAATTTTGGTTCCACTAGATGCTGCTTAAAAAAAGACAGAGTGAAGCAATGACTGTTTTGGGACAAGTGCTCCAGAGATAGAAGGAGGGGTTGTCCCTTTTTTTATCCGCAGCTTGTTTGCCGTGTGAAGTAGCTTGCAAGCATTTCCATCCGGCTTATGTAAAATAGGTTTTATTATAAGCAATTATAGGAAGCATAAAAACGGGGTAACAAAACATGTAAAGGGGCGTGCTGTTTTTCTGGGCCATAAGTATGGGGAAATTGGAGATATGTAAGAAAGGGAGGCTTCTTTACGTGTAAATAGATCGTTTCGTCTGGGAGTTAACTTAGTCGGACTTTAAAAGAAAAAACACCCCTTCAGCAGTCAATGGAAAACCTTATAGCTTACCGCTGAGCGTTAGGGGTGCATAGATTACGGAAAAACGGGTTGAAGTCTATTTAGTTGGTAATAGAATCTAATTTACTCTTCAAATCAGTTACGTATTCAACGATTTCGTTGTCATCTAATTGTTGCATTGTTTCATAATGGTTATACATTGTTTTTACATCTTCTAGCCAGGTTTGATATTCTTCATTTTCTTGGCTGCGGCTACTTGTTACTAGTGAATCCAGGATAGCAGCATCTTGTTTAGTAACATGACTGAGATTATCTACAATCGTATTAAAAAACACTAGTACTTCTTCCTTATCCATTTTGTCTGATTTTTTTAATAGACGATCCAGATCAGATAGTGACTCATCTAAATCAATTAATTTTTCTACAATATCTTCTTTCTCTTCTTTTAGACCCTGTCTGTCTAATTCTCTTGCTGCTGTATTTACATTTTCTGCAAGGTGGCTCGGAAGCAACGTTGCTTCTACTAGTAAATTTGTTTGTTTAACGCCAGACTTTTTCGTGTATTCGTAGGTGTCAATTTTATCAATTCTGTAAGAAGAACCCTTATCTATGATTAGTTCGGATTCTCCTTGATAGGTGGCAAGATCTCCAAAAATATACGCAGCATGTGTTCCTTCTGGAATATTCAATTTAACTAAAACTGTTTTCGCATCAAACGATTCACTAAAGTGGTTCGCTACTGAGGTACTAAGGAAAGCTTTTTCTTCTCTAATGGAACCTTCTAGCTGACTTTTCAATTTTTGTACAACGTTTTCGTTTTTAAAATTAGTTGTTATGTCAATGCCTAGCGCATCTTTTCCCACTTTTCTATAGACAGTTCCTGCTTCTGAGAGAGGGGACTTGGCTAAAGCCTTTGACATGTCTCTTACTTCTTTTATCTTATCTAGAGGCAAATCGTTCTCTCGTAGTCCTTTATTGATCGTTTTATAATTTTGCGTGGTATATAATTGGATGGCAGATTTTTGTTCAGGCTTGAGCTTTTGACTATAATCCTTATACATTTCTTTGTACCATGTGTCAGCCGCTGTTACATCTTCCTCGAAGTCTTTTCGCTCTGGCTGTTTTTCTGGTGCATCTAAGCTCTTATTTATTTCTTCAAACCCATTTTTATTCATTTCATCCATGTACTTGAACATTTCTGGCGCATAAGCCTTTAATACCGGCTGATAGTTTGGTTCATAATAATACGAAAAAGCTTGTCCAAACACTTCGCGAAAGTCATCGATGTGTTCTTTCACATATTCGGAATCAAAATTTCCCTCATGATCAGGTAGATGGGATAGGAGTAATGCGCTTGCATCCTCATCTGCTTGAACACTATCTAAAGCATCTATAAATGCTTCATTGACAAAAGTCTTTTCTTCTAACGTATCACGAGCGATTGCTTTTCCGAATTCATAATAAACCTCTTTACTTTTTGTGTGGCTATCCGAAAACTCTTCCGTATGTATAATCAGAGCTGGTTCCTTCCCGCCAATTGAAAAGACAACGTGAGAATCTAAGGATACTTCATTTCCTTCACTATCTTTTAAGTTTTTGTCTTTTTCACTGATTTCTTCGACTAAAGGATTTTCCGCAATACTTTTTTCGGTCAGATGAATTTTTCCTCCCACTTTTTCATACATTTCCAATACTTCTGGTGGAAGTTTTTTTAATAGTGCTTGGGTATCTTCTAAACGTCGCTCATCTTCCTTGTTACCTTCTGCTTTTACAATACCTTTTATGACTTCCTTCATTCTTTCTTCTCTGGCTTTTTTCTCTCGCTCTTTCTTTTCTTTATCTTCTTTGTCTTTCTTTTCTTTATCCTCTTTCTTTTTATCTTCTACATCATGTATTCCATTTGCTGCATAAGTAATATGGGAAAACGCTGGAGAAGCGACTGTTAAAGCTAACAGCATAGTAGTTGTACTCAAGACTTTCAACATTTTATTTCTGTGTGGCATCTAAATTCCTCCTTACAGGTAGTAAATCTTAGAAGATAATAGTGAAAAAACCCTCTTTTTTAGTAAGTCCAATATGTGATTACTATGTAAAAGAGGGCTATTTTTGATATCTATGGTATAGAGAGAGGGGGATGTATCAACTTCGTGTTCATTTCATTGTCCTATATGACCGACAACTTAACTTTCTTTCACTTGTTTTAGTTCCCACTTTTGATTATCAGTGCCTTTGTAATCACTTACCTGAATGTTGGACCCGTTTGAGGTGCTTGAACCATCTACATCTAGCACTTTAGTAGGGTCTTTCTTATTTTTTAAGATATAGAAGTCATTATCAATCCATTCAGGAATCCAAAAATGTTCGGGTTTTCCTTCAAACGGTGTAGCAAATACATTAATCGAATCCTGGTAAGCATTCCAAGCCATAATTTTATCGTTATTTTCTAAGCTTCGAATCACATAGGCTTGATGTGAGTCATCATATTCTAACTTCCATTTTTGATTACTTCCATCGTTCGTTTCCCATACAGTGATATTATTATCGCTTCTATTCCAATCAACTAGACTTGTATTCTTTAATGCTGTTTTAATTTGATAGGTTCCATCCTCAATTACTCTGTTGGGTACTAATGCACCATTTTCATTAAAATAATATCTTTTCCCATCTATCGTTTGCCAACCAGTTTGCATCACGCCAAATCTATAGTAATATTTTTCTCCATCAAATGATTCCCATCCAGATACCTCAACTTCATCAATAGGTTCATCATTATTTGGCTTGATTAGTATATTCATTCGAGCATGCAGTTGGACGTCATAGATATTTTCTGATTCCATATCTTCTAATTGTTTTTCAATATTTTCAGCAGTTTCTTCATCAAATACCAATTTAAACTCATCTATACTTTTATTGTTGTAATATAAGGTTCCTTCCTTGTCCTCAAAACCAAAAGCTAATTGGAGCGCTTCTCCTAATGTAATATCTGGCTTCGTTTGTTCGGTGTAGTCGTCAGGATCAACAGCAGCTACTCGTCTTTCTGTCTCTGAATCATCTGTTTTTAAGATCAATCGAGCAGTAGTTTCCTCAATTTGAGGGATAATATGACTCCATTGCTTATCTTTATCAACTGATACTAATTTTGTTTTCGGATCAATTACTCCTACATAACCGGAAACCTGATCTGTTTCCAAGCGCATTTGCTGTGTTTGCTCTAGTTTATCAAGCTGATCTTTATTGATTGTAATCGGGCTAGAACCGAAATCGTCTTTGGTTTGTAGAGAAATAGCTGCTTGATCTTTACTTGGATAAAAACGGTCCGGTAACACTACATTTGCTAGGTGGTTCTCTTTTGCTTTTATCGTTGCAATGGTATCGTTTTTACCTAGTACTAGTGAAGTAGTAGGTGCTGCTTCATAAATAGGTGCCGTACCATTATTAACATAGCGAATGTTCGCATTAAAATAGGCAGCCTCTCCTGCATTTAAGCCTAAGGACTTAGACCAGTTTTTCCCTAAACTCTCAGAGCTTGAACGATCAATGGTTACGGTCTGTGAATTACTATCGCTAAAATTAGTGGATACACTTCCGCCAAAGTTAAATAAGGAAGCATGGACTTGCGCCCCAACAGAAGCTTCTGTTGAATGAGTATTGCTTGTGGAAGTACTTCCACTGATCGAACTACTTGTATTCCCGCCATTTTCCAGCGTTTCATGTCTATTTTTCGAGATAATAAATTTCTCCATATGAACCTGTAAATTAGGATAGGCAGCAAGCAATGGATTTCTCACTTGTACCTTTTTATCTATCATTCCTGATACTTTGGCAAAATCGCTATACGGATCAGAAGCGGTACTCCATTTCAAAGGAGATGATTTATATTTCGTTAGTGGTTCACCAGATTTTGTGCGTTTTTTTCCATGAACTTTTTCAATCCAAGGCATCAGGATAAGCTTTTTATTCTTGACATCCAAGGTGTATCCCTCAACTTCTAAGGAATCAGGGATGCCGTCACCGTCACTATCTTCAACTCCGTCTTCAGGAGCTGAAATACTTCTTTTTTTTCTGCTAGATTCATTCTCTGGTTGATTTTTTATGTCAGGAAGCAGTAGATTTCCCTCTGGAATGATTTCTTCCGTTCCTTGTGGAGTAATCCAGTTAAGCTCTAAGCCAAATTCGTCAGTGGAAGAGGATTCTGGCTGATAAGTAATTTTTACTTTATAAAGCTTCCCTTTTTCTAGTTCGATTTTTTGCGTAGCGGAGGAGTGATCGATGACTTGTTGATCATCTATCCATAGCGTGGTGTGGTCATTATCAGACGTGGAGAAAGTATATTCACCTGATTTTTCTACTTTAATAAATCCTTTCCACATGGCAGATTGAAACTGTTGCAATTCCTCAGGCAACATTTCATCTAGTTGATCGCTGTCAATGGATAAATCGCCTGTCTCTGAATTCGAGATCAGAGCAGTCTGTTTTAATTCTTTATCATTAAAATAGTAGCCTATTAAGCCTTTAAAATTAGCATCTTGTGTAGTTACGACTTCCTTTTCGTTTGAAGCTGCGTGTGATATTTCTGGATAGGTTGCAAATTGACCGAGAAGGGCGGTTGCCATCAAACATTTATACATGTTAGGTAACTTCATGGTATCATCTCTTTTCTATGGAGTATTTAGTGTTACGGTTTAATCCAAGTATATTTTCTCAAGGTCGTACGCCTTTGAAATCATACCTAGCAATAAGGCAAAACGTGTTTAATGAAGAAAAAAACCTCCCTTTTATAAATAACAAATTTCACATTGGAATAATTTGTTTTTATTTTTAATGAAAATATTTTATCATTTGGTTTTCTGTTAATTGAATAGCGAAAAATATATTTGTCAAAGTTACTTTTAGCTGTTCATTTGTGAGAAAGAAATCACGATAAGCATAGAAATCTATACGTGCTGTGCCGGATGCAGGATCATTTAGAAAAGCTTTGCGATGCCGATGTTGATGAGTGTATGGCATACTCTAAATGGGGAAAGAAGGGGGAGAAATAAGAAAGCGTTTCTTAAAAGAGTATTCAGAAAAAGAACAAGATTGGTAGTGGCGTTCTTTATGTTTTTCCTTTCAACCAATAGATGAAAGCGGGAACAAAATAACTAGATGGATAGATGAGAAGTGACAGGGAATGAGAGCTTTCTGGAAGGGGAACTTTTTGGCGGAAAAGGTTCTTGATACAGTAAAGGAGTTATCGAGTTTTAGTTTTACATGGTGAGCTAGTAAGCAATATGTCGTAATTACAAGTTGGTATAAAGACTACTAGACAAGCACGAAAAAACGTAAATAGAGTGCCAGCTCATTACTGGCACTTTTTCTTTTGGTTAGAAATAGGTATACATATACTGAAAATAGGCGGGGTCACAGTACTTACAATCCATAGCTATTTATAGCTGATGGATAAATGGAGTACAACCTGTTCATCTCGTACGTTTGTGTAAACATGCTTTTCACTCGCTGTAAACTGAATGGAGTCGAATTGGTTAAGTGTATAAGTGGCTTCACCAATCGTTACTTGAACTTCTCCTGCCATTACGGTAGCAATCTCTATCGTTCCAGGATGATGGGCTTCAGGCTCATACCTACAATGGGGTTGTAGATAGCCACGATACATCTCAATTCCTCCCCTGGTATCACTAAACAATGGTTCGAGCACCCATGCCTGACCCTCTTCTGAAAATTGGGGTCCTTGTCCAGCACGTAAAATATTAATTTCATTTTCCGGTTTTAAGAGTGTCATTAACGGTACAGAAAGACCGTTTGAAATTTTCCACAGCATCCCTAGCGTTGGATTGGTTTCACCTCGTTCAATATTTCCAAGCGTCAGCTTACTGACTCCTGTCTTTGCCGCTAATTCCTCTAAGCTTAAATTCTGTTCCTTTCTAAGCTCTCGAAGTGTAGTACCTACAAATTGAATCAGTTTTTTTGTTTCATCTTTAGTAGAACCCATGTATAAATACACCCTTTTCGATGTTTAGCTTACTTTTTTCTTGTTTTTATATAATATACTATATCAAATGAAGAGAGGATTCCTATTTATAAGTACTTTCTATTACATTTTTTGTTCAACTATAAGTTATATTATACTTTACATTATAATAATTAAAGTATAATATAATATACCATGACAGATAATAAAGAGGTGAATAGAAATGAGAGCAGTACTAGTTGGGATATTATCATCATTGTTTTTTTCAGCTACCTTTATCATAAATCGAGCCATGAATCTTGGGGGAACTAGCTGGGCTTGGACGGCATCTTTACGGTTTATTTTAGCCCTTCCAGTTCTTTTTCTTATCGTATTGTTCAGAAAAAATCTAGGAGATTTATTTCGGGAAATGGCCAAGCATCCATTCCAATGGTTATTATGGGGGACAGCAGGTGGTGTAGGCTTTTATTCATTATTAAGTTTTGCGGCGGTTTATGGTCCATCCTGGTTAACATCAGGGACGTGGCAAGTCACGATTGTCGCGGGAGCACTGCTTTCGCCGTTATTTTTTGTAACGGTGCCAGCTTTAAAAGGTCAGACGAGAGTGCGGCAAGCAATTCCTTTTAAAAGCTTGCGTTTTTCTGTCATTATTCTACTTGGTGTGATTCTCATGCAGGTAAATCAAGCAGGCCATCTAAGTGCTCAGGCATTTTTGCTAGGATTTATACCCGTTATAATCGGTGCCTTTTTATATCCGTTGGGTAACCGTAAAATGATGGAGCTGTGTGAGGGGAGAATCGATACCTTTCAGCGTACATTAGGAATGGCAATTAGTAGTTTGCCAATTGCGATTATTTTGGGGATTTATGGAACGGTTACGGTGGGATTACCGACTGGGACTCAATTTGTTCAAGCCATATTGCTGGCTCTATTCTCTGGAGTGATTGCAAGCATTCTTTTCTTCTTAGCAACAGATATGGCCAAAAACAATATGGGATTGCTTGCAGCAGTCGAATCCACGCAATCTGGAACGATGATCTTTACCGTTCTTGGTGAAGTCATTTTATTACATGGATCATTCCCCAGAGGGTTATCTTTACTTGGAATGATTGTGGTTATAATTGGGATGATTCTGACCAGCATAGCAAATGGCAAACAAAAAAGTCTAGCAAAGAAAAACGTTACGTAGACAGTGGGAGTTGTACAAATAGAGGAGAGGGAGAGAAGCTAGCCAGAGAAGGCAGTTACACATGTAGATAGTAAATTGGCTGGAGCATCTGTAGTTGTTGAAGGATTAGCCGTAATAGAAAGTAGCATATCTGGATTAGCTGCCAGCAACCGTATTTTGCATGATTCTCAATATGTAATTCTGAAGCCCTCTGTTCTATTTTCATGACAGAGGGTTTTAGGTTTATAAGATGCGGTTAAAAGACTTTGAATGCATGTATCAACAGGTTGATCATTTTTAATCAGGATGAAAGTTTCCCCTGAGACAAAAAGTTGCATAAGGTTAAAAAAATATTTACAAATGAAACGATGTAGACGTATTATATAAATATATACGCGCGATCGGTGTACTTTTTTTTACATATATTTTTTCCTTAAGGAAACATAATTTCCTTTATGCAATTTTAGTAGGAGGAAGAAACATGAATGCTCGAGTCGAAGAAGCAAAAGACAATAGCGGTTGGTTACAGAGAAGTTCCAATGTAAGCTTAGAAGAAGTGAATAATTCCGTGCGCATTCCTAGCAAGGCGGGGTTCTGGCGTAAATTTTTAGCTTTTGCTGGCCCTGGTTCGTTAGTTGCCGTGGGTTACGTTGATCCGGGAAACTGGGCAACGTCAATTGCTGGCGGGGCGCGGTTTGGTTATACCTTGCTGTCTGTGATACTCATTTCTAACTTGATCGCCATCCTCCTTCAATCTTTGGCAGCTAAGCTGGGGATTGTTACCGGCCGGGATTTGGCGCAGGCTACACGTGATTCGGTAGGTAAAAAAACAGCTTTTGTTCTCTGGATGTTAACTGAGCTTGCTATCATCGCCACCGATTTGGCAGAGGTGATCGGTTCTGCAATTGCTCTGAATTTATTGTTTGGTATCCCGCTTTTAGCGGGTATTGTCATTACCACTCTTGATGTTTTGCTATTATTAATGCTCCAGAAAAAGGGATTTAGAATTATTGAATCAATCATTATCGTGCTAATGACAACGATCTTTGGTGTATTTGCTTTTGAATTGATCATCTCAAAGCCAGAGGTATCAGCGTTATTATCCGGTTATATTCCTAAGGTTGAAATTGTTACAAATCCAGAAATGCTGTTTGTTTCCCTTGGAATTTTAGGAGCAACCGTGATGCCACATAATTTGTATTTGCATTCGTCCATTGTTCAAACCCGACAATATAAACGTAACCGGGAAGGGCGCAAGGAGGCACTTAAGTTTTCAGTGCTTGATTCAACCGTTTCCCTTTCTGTTGCTTTCTTGATTAATTCCGCTATTCTCATTCTCGGAGCAGCAGCTTTTCACGGAACTGGCTTGGATGTATCTGAAATTGAAGGCGCCTATGAGCTTTTGAGTCCGACTGTAGGTGTTGGTATTGCAAGTACATTATTTGCCGTTGCATTGCTCGCTTCCGGTCAAAATTCAACAATAACTGGAACCCTAACAGGACAAATTGTCATGGAAGGCTTTATCCAATTACGTATTTCACCTTGGCTTCGCCGTATTATTACACGTTTAATTGCTGTCGTTCCAGCGTTTATTGTAACTTGGATAGCTGGCTCGAGAGGAACAGGAGATTTGCTTTTATGGAGTCAGGTGGTACTTAGCCTCCAGCTTCCATTTGCAGTTATTCCACTCGTATTATTTACAAGCGATAAAAGGAAAATGGGCGAGTTTGTAAATCGCACTTGGGTCAAATGGCTAGCTTGGCTGTCCACTGGGGTTATTTTAGCATTAAATGTATTTTTGGTCGGATATATTATCATTACTGGTCACGACTTGGGCTGACAAGGAAAATAGCGATAGGTTCAATTTGAAAAGCTTTGCTATCTGTATCTATATAAAAATGACATTCAATGTGAGAGATCTTCATTTGGGAGGTCTCTTTTTCTTTTACACACATTTTTGCAAATGCAAAACTCAATCATAAATGTGACTATGCTGTGAATATAAAGCATCAATTCATGGGATGGTTGAAAAAAGCGGAAAGGTACCTCAACAGGTGCCTTTTTCTATTGGAATCGGATTAGAAAGATATGTTATTGCAAATACGGTTCGACCACCGTCATGCAGCGCCGCAACGTGTGCCGGGAGAGGTGCACGCCCAAAAAATTCCAAGGTATATCGTGTATAGAAGGCCCCTTGGATTAAAATAGCCTCATTGGTGGTGGATGGATAAAATAACCATTGAGTGGATGGTTACACCAAATTTAGTAAATGATAGCATTTCTGTTGCAAGAACGATTCAAACCTATTTGAGAAGGAAATAAACAAAAACAAGAGGAGGAATTATGATGAAGAAATATCCGAAATTTTGTGCAGCAGCAGTTCAAGCAGCGCCCGTATATCTGGATTTAGATGCAACGGTTGAGAAATCTTGCAAATTAATTGATGAAGCTGCGTCTAATGGTGCAAAGCTAGTCGCATTTCCAGAAGCATTTCTTCCAGGATACCCTTGGTTTGCGTTTATTGGACACCCAGAATATACAAGAAAATTCTATCACGAGCTATATAAAAATGCAGTTGAAATCCCCAGCTTAGCCATTCAAAAGCTAAGTGAAGCGGCTAGAAGAAATCAAACGTATGTATGCATTTCTTGCAGTGAAAAGGATGGGGGTTCCTTATATCTAGCACAATTATGGTTTAATCCGAACGGAGATTTAATCGGAAAGCATAGAAAGATGAGAGCATCGGTTGCGGAAAGATTGATCTGGGGTGATGGAAGTGGAAGCTTAATGCCTGTATTTGAAACAGAAATCGGAAACCTGGGTGGTCTTATGTGCTGGGAGCATCAAGTGCCATTAGATCTTCTTGCTATGAATTCACAAAACGAACAAGTTCACGTTGCTTCTTGGCCTGGATACTTTGATGATGAAATCTCCAGTAGATATTATGCGATCTCCACCCAAACCTTTGTCATAATGACTTCATCCATTTATTCTGAAGAGATGAAAGATATGATTTGTTTAACACCAGAACAAAGAGAGTATTTCAACACATTTAAGAGTGGGCATACTTGCATTTATGGACCTGATGGAGAGCCGATTAGTGAAATGGTACCGGCAGAAACAGAAGGAATTGCTTATGCAGAGATCGATATCGAAAAAATCATTGATTTTAAATATTATATCGATCCCGCAGGACACTACTCCAACCAAAGCTTAAGCATGAATTTTAATCAAAATCCTACTCCTGTTGTGAGAAAATTTGGAGAGAGAAAAAACGAGACGATTTCTTATGAGGAAATCAATTTATTGGTAGGCAGTGAGCGATAACGTCTAAAAATCGGCTAGATTAGGCAGCAAATAAAAAAGTAGAACATCAACCATAACTTTTGTCATATTTTTAAAGACTAGGCCTACATTTGAATAGAGACCATATTCATAGAACCCTCATGTCATTATGCGTGAGGGTTTTTCATATTTTTATTTGTGAGACTATTTTTATAGCATGACGCAGAAAGCCCGGTAAATAGGGCTTTTTCGAATGTTAACAAATTCTTGTTTATCTATAAATTTAATTTTTTTGTAAAAATAAGAAAAAAATTCTTGATAATAGTTCTCAGTGTAACTATAATGATTACAGGAGGTGAACAAATTAGAAGAAAGTGGTTAGAAGCAATTTTAATAATTTTCATAGTTTTTACTTTTTAACAATTATCTAAGGGAGGAATTATGATGTTTAAAAAAATTCTTTTAGCTGGTGTATTAGGAGTTGCAGGATTGACAGGAGCAAGCTTCACAGGTTTAGAAGCAACGAAAGCAAGTGCGGCAAGTGTTCAAGATCAAGATGTGTTTAAATATTATTCTTTAAGCTCTTATGAAGTTGCTCCAAAAGAATCCTTCTATCTGAAAAAAGGGGAAGAGCTTAGCGTTACCGTAACAAATTCAGGCTATCCGATCACATACACAGTCTATGATGCTGATAATAAGGTCATAGGTACATATGATACGTACGCAAGATACGGCCGTATCTTTAAAGCTACAAAAGATGGAAACATTTCTGTTCAATTTCAAGCAGGTGTAAATTCTTCTTTCACAAAGAAAATGAACTTTACGGCTAAATTTTCTATTTATAAATAAGTCGAATAAGTTATACGATTTGTAGAAATCATGCTTATTCGAAAATGAGCTGGCGAATAAAAGTCGCCAGAAATGGTAAATAGGTCCTTCCTCAATAGAAGGACCTATTTATTTTTAAGCGAAAATATGGTGATTCACTTTATTGCGCAGGAATATTTTTCCTCTATTCCTAGAGGATTCTGCCATCTGAACTGCTTTTTGGACCTCCAAAAGATCGTAATGAGCATATGGCATCATGAGCCCCAACTTTTGTTCCATTACTAATGCTAGTACAAGGGAGAAGGTGTCTTGCCAGGTTTGTACAGATACCTGCTGATTCCAATGCCTTAAATGAAATAATCTAATGTTTACCTGTGTTCTACGCGATATTTCCCCCCAATGAACAGGTGTTCCCGATAAAAGTCCGATCGTTACCAATGTACCTTTTGGCCGAACACAAAAAGCTAGGTCTGAACCATCTGTGCCCCCTACAGAATCAATAGCAGCAGTAGCTCCTCGGCCATTTGTCAGTTCCATAACAGTTTGATGTAATGCGGTGTCAGAGGTGTTAATGACAGCAAAGGCGCCTAACTGAAGGAGTTCTTCAGTATAGAAATGATTCCTTGTGACAGCAATCAGTCGAAACCCAAGAATAGCAGATAACTGGCAAAAGATACGTCCAATAGAAGAACCGCAAGCGTTGACGAGAAGGATATCATCTTCCTTTAATTGCAATACTTCTGTACACGTTATCCAGGCTGTTAGAGGGTTTATATAGAGCTGGGCAGCGATGTAATCTTCCATGGAAGGTGGTATCGTGATTGCTAAATCTGCTGGTGCTGTCACATAATCCTGCCAGGTCCCTTCTCCCCGCAAAGGCAGAACACGTTTGCCAAGAAGCTCATGAGAAACGGAAGGTCCTACTTCCTCTACAATGCCGACACCTTCATACCCAGGAATAGTAGGCAATGAAATACGATGAGAATATGCTCCTCTAATGGGAAGCAAGTCAGATGGATTGATAGGACGATCAATCATACGAACAAGAATTTCTCCATTCATAGGAGGTTTCATTTGTTTTTGTTCAACCTGTAAAACCTCCTGCGGGCTCCCAAATTCATAATATCTAATACATGTAGCTATCAAAGTTGTATGTCTCCTTAATCTTTTATCTCTAGATTATTTTATAATATAGGTTTGTCATGATGCTAGTGATTGTAGCTTTCGTGTTCAAAGCTGAAATCCTTATAGTTATTGGCTAAGCAATGCAGCAGACGGAGCAGAAATTCTACTATTTATTTAGAATTTTTTGTTATAAAGCGGAAGTTTGCTTGCAATGTCTTCAAGATTATGAATAATAGTATATAACTTAAAAGGATTTCTTTATTCTAATTACCTGCATGTTTTTCTTTGTAGCTACAAAAGACAGTTTCATTTTTCTTTTAGCAGTAAAAAGAGCGGTTTCAGTCCCATGAACCCGTTTTATTTTTAGTTTAATTGTAGTAGTTAGAGTAATAACCTCTACAAATGGAATGGAGTAAAAATTATGGATATAAGGGCTTTTATTCAAATGTTCATCTCGATGACGATTTTTGGATCAGTAGGATTTTTTTCTGTGTTAACGGGTCTTTCTGCTTTAGAATTGGTTTTTATTAGATGTATTTGTGCGACAGTTTTTCTTGGTTCGATCTGGTTTATTACAGGAACGTATATCAAAGAGCAATGGAGCAAAAAAGAACTAATGAGGGTTAGCTTCTGTGGTATAGCAAATTTATTAAATTGGATTTTCTTGTTTAAATCCTTTGAGCTGATTTCGATTACAGTCGCCATCTCTCTCTATCATCTTGCTCCGATGATTGTCTTGCTTGTCGGTAGCTTTCTTTTCAGAGAAAAGTTAACCATACTCTCAATTCTGGCTATCTCTGTATGCTTTGTAGGAACGGTTTTTATCATTGGAGTAGATGGTGATCTCTCAAATGCTTCGTTTCAAATGACAGGATTTTTGTACGCTATTCTAGCAGCTCTTTTTTATGCAGTAACGATGATTTTAGGGAAGAGTATACAACAAGCAAGTGTTTATGCCACAACGTTTATTCAAACTGCTATTGGCGCTATAT
The DNA here is from genome assembly GCF_001645205.1 of Brevibacillus sp. SKDU10. Lineage (NCBI taxonomy): Bacteria > Bacillati > Bacillota > Bacilli > Caryophanales > Paenibacillaceae > Brevibacillus > Brevibacillus sp. SKDU10. The sequence goes on from NZ_LSSO01000090.1 coordinate 65,926, forward strand.
GCTTGCTTCCCTTTATCCATTACCATGTATTTTTAGACCTGACTCCGCAGAATTGGGCATACGCAATCATTACTGGCATTATCCACACTGGTGTTGTGTATCTTCTGTTTTTCGATAGTGTACGAAAGCTATCGACCAGAACAATTTCAGGAATGGTATTTTTGGATCCAGCCGTTGCTATTTTATTAGATGTGATCATAATTGGATTTCGACCAAATATGATTCAAACAGTAGGAATTTTATTAATATTTATTGGGATGCTTTATACGTTAAAAAAACCAAAACAACAAAATACAGCGAATATTACGTAAAAAAGATCACCGGCACTCTTGATTTACTAGTGGAGTACAGCTAAAATGGGGAAAATATTTTGAGACGGAGGGGGATCAATGAATTCTTATGAGCTGCAAATAAAAGAGTACCTGCATGCAAAAGCTGCTGATGCCCAGCACTTTATACTGAATCAATCTTGCCATACGGTCGAAGAGGCGGCTAAAGCTGTAAATGCTTCTATTGATGAGCTGGTTAAAAATATTTGTATGCTTGATGAAGATGGACGACTAATTGTGGCCATTGTAAAAGGAGAGGATCGAGCTAGTACATCACGCGTAAGTAAGGGACTCAATATAAAAAGACCGCGTTTGGCAGATGAAAAGGAAGTATTAGCAAGAACGGGTTATCCGGCCGGTGGGGTCCCTTCTTTTGGATTTGAGGCAATTTTTTTGGTTGATCCGAAAATAACAGAATTAGAGTATGTTTATACGGGAGGAGGCTCTCCTCATTCATTAGTGAAAATAAAGGTAGAAGATTTAGTAAGATTAAATAGCGGAAAATTGATGCGTGTAAGAAAATAAGCGATGCGATAAAGCTATCATTAAGGTATTTCTTAGCATACGACAGCTCATTCTATATGAAGTAAGGAGTATAGAAATGAAAATAGAGCTTGTGAAGGTATCTTTGCAGCAAAAGATGATTTTAAGGCATCTAATCGAGCTATATCAATATGATTTTAGTGAATTCGATCATGCAGATGTTAATGAGCATGGTTTATATGATTATCTGTTTCTGGACCATTATTGGACAGAATCAGCTCGAATACCTTTTTTTGTCAAAGTGGATGAAAAATATGCTGGGTTTGTGTTACTGCGAAAGATACGAAGCCAAGAGATAGAATACTACTCCATTGCAGAGTTTTTTATCATGAGAAAATATCGAAAGCGTGGAATCGGTAGAAAAGTAGCATTTCGCTTATTCCATCAATTTCAGGGAGAATGGGAAATCTCCCAAATCGAACAAAATATCTCGGCACAAAAATTTTGGCGTACATTAATTTCGGAATACACAAATCATAATTATCAAGAATTCAGGCGCGAGGATTGGAATGGTCCTATTCAAAAATTCTCGACGATCGGCATACATACAGATGAGGAGAACGAGAGATAATCTAGCACCTGAAAAATGGTGCTTATTTTATTAGATCTCCTCATTCTCCTACACCAAGTTTTAGGGGATGCAGAGGCTGTAAGAGCTGATAACTGATCAGTGAAGGTGTTGCGTGATAACGTGATAAAAAGACTAGTGAATCGTCACGTTTCCTGTAATAGTAACAGGTTTTATACTAGCGTTTTGCAGAATAACAATCCAATGTGAATGTCGTGGGACGGTTACAGTAGAGCCTTTTGGATAGATTTTTTCAGCTCCGTAGGTATTTGCATTCAGTAGATACCAGCCCAATGAGTCTACTTTCTTATCAAACGTAACCGTTACGCTGCCACCTTTCGCGAGGAAAAAAGGGCCTGTGACACCAGCTTCTCCATAACCTCTATCCCATTCCTTTACCGTTAGTGCAAATGGAATAGAATATTGGCTGTAAGCATTACTACTACTAGTTACTTTTGTTGTGCTATGCTTATCTAAAGCCGCATAGCTAGTCGAGGACAGTAAGAAAACAATTGGTACTGCCAATAAAGAACAAACGATTTTGTGCATCTTGCAACCTTCCTTTCCGAAATAGGATATACAGGCTTGGAGCGGGGACAATTTAGTGTATAGTATTAATTTCTCTAAATGTAACATTTCACCTGTTGTCCTTATACCTTTTTCTTGCTGTCCTTTTGCCTGTATGAAGTGGAAAAAGGGAGCCGGTAAAGAGCGCTACAGGTAAATAGGTCAAGCTTTGCTAAAAACGAGATCATAAAAAAGAGCAGGACCATGTATATGTAGGAAAAGACACGTTTAGCGAACAAGAAAAAGGAAACTCCTAGTAAAAATGAAACGTAGGAGAGCACTGAAACGTACATATAGAAAACGGGTCAGATGCAACAAAGAGGGGGTTTAAACATGGATGTTTTATTATGGTTGATCGTTATACTTCTATTTGGTCTAAGTATTGCTGGTATTTTCTTCCCAGTGTTACCTGATACGATCATGTTATGGGGCGGTTTTTTACTATATCAATTCGCGATTGCAGAGCCTGGAGCAGGATTGCCGGTTTCCTTCTGGTGGGGAATGGGAATTTTGAGTGTGGTGTTATTTGGTGCTGACCTATTGACTAATATGTACTTTGTTAAAAAATATGGTGGCTCAAAAGCATCAGCAATCGGGTCAATATTAGGTGTTATTATTGGTGTACTTACGTTTCCGCCATTTGGTATGATTATTCTCCCATTTATATTTGTATTATTAATTGAAATGCTGATGCAAAAACAACCGGCAGAACGAGCTTTTAAGATAGCGATAGGAAGTCTTATAGGTTTCTTTAGCAGTGTCATCATGAAAATCTCTATCCAACTCATCATGATTATCTGGTTCTTTATTGTTGCTTGGTAAAACTTATTGTGGATCGTTACATTGGATTTTGAGTGTGATCCATTCCATAAAACCGAGATTGTCAAATTCTCTATCATTTACTGTAGGGAAAACGGCAATCTCGGTTTATTTGTGTTTACACATCAGGATTAGAGAAGGCTTGTTTGAAGACTTGCTTGAAGACTTGCTAAAAAAGAAACCTGTTTTAAGTGGCTATGTAGCTAATTTACACCTAAATATAAGCCAATAATAGGAGAAACACGAAAGGTATCAAGGAGCTAGGCAGAGTGGAGCATAAAATAAACCGTTACGAACAATAAATTTGAGTAGTAAAAAACTCTTGGCGAGTATGATCTTCACCAAGAGTTTGTACGTGTAAGCACGTGAGAAGTTAAAAATCCAATGCACTAGTGGAAAAGGCGGTAAACGCCAATTACTTTACCTAAAATCGTCACATTATCTAAAATGATTGGTTCTAGCTGTGAGTTTTCCGGTTGTAGACGGAAGTGAGTTTTCTCTTTAAAGAAACGTTTTACAGTTGCTTCATCCTCTTCGGTCATGGCTACCACGATATCTCCGTTATTCGCTACATTTTGTTGGCGGACAATTACATAATCGCCATCTAAAATGCCTGCTTCGATCATGCTCTCTCCCATAACGCGCAACATGAACACATTGTCAGACGTAACGATGTTTTCTGGCAATGGGAAATATTCTTCCACCTGTTCAATAGCTGTAATAGGTTGACCTGCCGTTACCTTACCAACCACTGGTACTCGAACGATGGAGCTTTCATAATCGTCCTGTAGACGAGTCTCGTCCAATAATTCAATAGCACGTGGCTTAGTAGGATCACGGCGGATTAAGCCTTTCTTTTCAAGTCTTGCGAGATGACCGTGAACAGTGGAACTGGAAGCTAGTCCTACGGCTTCACCGATTTCTCGAACAGACGGGGGATAACCTTTATCTTTTACTTCCTTACGAATAAAATCAATGATCGCTTGTTGGCGATTGGAGAGTTTGGACATTTCGAACACCTCATTCTCTCGATCCAGATATTTTCTACATTATACCATGAGAATTTGCGTTCGACAAACATTAGTTCGATTCTTTCGCTTGACAGGAATGTTTGTTCGCATTATGATGATGTTATCGAAATGAGAACAAACGTTTGCGAGGGTGATGATAATGATGGTACAATCTAGCAATTGTCAGAATCTATATAAAGATAAAACAATGACGAGTAAGAACACATTGGTACATCATAGAAAAGGGATAACGCGAGGGCAAGCAATCGTAACGTTATTGCTGATCATAGTATCTTTTGCAGCAGGCAGCATGATTTTTGGAAAAGAGAAAGTGGCTATTGCGGCTCCTCATACACAGCAGGCAGCTTTAGTCATTACAATTCAGCCAGGTGATACGCTGTGGAGTATTGCACAAGCTTATCAACAGGAATCTGGGCTATCAGCCAGAGAACTAATGGATGAGATCATGAAACAAAATCAGTTAGATAGCCCCATGATTTATGCAGGAAATAATCTAGCTATTCCAGTATACCGATAAGCGAAAGCCATAATTTATATCTCCTCTCCTTTGGTCTTGTGTTATAATAAAGAGAAGTTAGTTGAGGAGGTATCACCATTGGTTACTGATGCAGAAATAAAACGTATTAATGAATTAGCCAAGAAATCGAAGGGTGTTGGCTTAACTCCAGAAGAAAAAGCGGAGCAACAAGCTCTTCGTCAAAAATACATTGATGCTATGAAGGCTTCCTTGAAATCTAGTTTAGATTCGATCCGTTATGTAGAGGATGAGGAACCTAAGCATAAGCACTAGTCTATGTGATTTTTCCAATGATCCGTAGTAATAGTGCTGTGAAACAGGTTTTTACAAGTAAATAAGAGGCGATGGAGTTCGCCCTAAGCGCCAATAGGCTAATGACTCCTACCAGTAATATTGCTGGTAGGAGTTTATTTGTATATATGTGAAAAATAATGGATAAAGGAGAGAATGCATGTCTTTTTTAATTGTTGGACTATCAGGAATGATGGGGGCTGTATCTCGATATTTAGTAGGAGCATGGACATCGGGCTGGTGGGAGCTGTCATTTCCTTTAGGTACGCTAGTAATTAACTTGATAGGCTGTATCGGATTGGGAGTTCTCAATCAATATCTCTTAACCCGAAATCAACTGCCTGCTTGGTTTACCTTAGGAGTAGGAACAGGGTTTATTGGTTCTTTCACGACCTTTTCGACTTTTAGTGTAGAGACACTTACCCTTTGGCATCAGCATCAATATGGACTTGCCATTTGCTATGTGCTGGCCAGTCTATGGGGTGGTTTATTGATGGTATGGCTGGGTTCTTGGATAGGTACCCAATTAGCACAGAGAGGGAGCGATACTGATGCTGTTGAATAGTATAGGAGCAGCATTGGGCGGCTGTCTTGGGGCCATGGCTCGTTACGGAATCAGTTCTCTGATCAATCAGCGTTATAAAGGAATGTTCCCTTTAGCGACCTGCTGTATTAATATTTTGGGTTGTTTTTTATTAGGGGTACTAACAAGCTCTTCCTTAGCTCCATTTTTTATCGTAACGGCAGGCACAGGTTTTATGGGGGCTTTTACGACCTTTTCTACATGTAAGTGGGAGAGCTATTCATTAGTTACAACAAAACGTTACCAGATAGGATTCATATACTTGCTTATTAGTTATTCTGTGGGGATTTTATCTGCAGCACTAGGGATGCTGCTCGGGGTACATTTGTGATTTTTAAGATTATCCTTGGAATTGCTTTTTCATTTTGATAAGATAAATATTCGTTTGATGAAAAGGAGGTTAGTCATGTGACCATTCATCATCCTGCATATAAGGAAGAACAAGATCGGCTGGATAAAACAGTACATACGATTGAAAAGGAGATTGGACAGCTGCGAGAGGATTTGCGAGAGGCAACGGACGATTATGTCAAACAAGTAGTCAATTCCTCGAAAGCTAGGGATCTCTTTCATCTGGAAAGCTCTGTGAAAAAGCCTTACTTTGGTCGAGTAGATTTCATGAAAGACGAAACCTATGAAATGGATTCCGTATATATTGGAAAGCGTGGGATTGTAGAACGCGACACAATGGATAGTGTTGTAGTAGATTGGCGTGCACCTATCGCTAGCCTTTATTATAGCGGGGAGAGCAAGGATGCTTTTTACCGAACATTACAGGGAATTGTACGTGGAGAAGTAAAGCTTAAGCGTAATTTTGCTATAGAAGATGGTCGGATTACAGGAATTTATGATGGTGCGTTAAAAGAGACGATCAATCGCGAAATCGGGACGCCAGAGGATTTTCTGGAAGAAGGTTATATTGACGAATTCTTAGCTTCTAGTCTGAATCAAAATAACGATAGTCGATTAAAGGATATCGTTGCTACCATTCAAACGGAACAGAATGATATCATACGTGCAGAAAAAGATCGGGCTATTGTGGTTCAAGGGGTAGCTGGAAGCGGAAAGACTACGATTGCATTACACCGCCTTTCCTATTTAATTTATAATTACCAGCATTTGATTGCGTCTAAGAAATTTATGGTATTTGCTCCTAATAAGCTGTTTTTAACATATATTTCGGATGTATTACCCGAATTAGGTGTGGAGGATGTACAACAAGCCACTTTCTCAGAGTGGGCTGCCAAACAGGTAAAGGTACTTTTACCAAAAGGATGGCGAATTGTTGATCCGAGCAAGCCATTGTTGCTTTTCTTTGAAGACGATGCTAGTAAGCAGGTACAAAAGCGTCAAACGTGGAATCGGATGTCTTTTAAGGGTTCTATTCATTGTCGCAATATGCTAGATAAGTATATGGATTACTTGTTGCATGAGCTGATTACCTATAAGGATTTACGATTTATTTATAACAAGACAAAGCATGTGTTTGAAATGAAAAAGGCAGATATTCGCCAGTTGTTTATTAATGAGTTTGCTCATTTGCCCTATCACCGGAGAATAGAAGCCTTAGCTAAGCATGTTAAACAACAAATGACCCAGCAATTGTTTACACATTTACGAGAAGCAAAAATTGATTTGGATAAGCCAAGCTTATTACGGTTCGAGAAGAAAATGGATGAATTGCTCGCTTTGTATTTAGGGAAGTGGCCAGAAATAGATGCTTTTACTGTGTATACCCAGCTTCTGCAGGATTGGGAGCTTTTACGAAAGCTTACTAGTGAAGATATTTCAGATGAATGGTTGCAGGATGTCGTGGAGACTTCAAAAGCAATTATAGAGGAAGAACGTATAGAAGCAGAAGACCTTGCTCCCATTTTATATCTTCGTCATCTGCTGGAAGGAAGCGGGAAGGAAGCTCCTTTTGATCATACGGTAATCGATGAGGCGCAAGATTTGAGCTATGTAGAGATTTTAGTGCTTTCTTTACACACGAAAAATGAATCAATGACAATCGTAGGGGATTTGGCACAAGGGATTCATGCGTACCGTGGATTAGATAGCTGGCAGCCAGTTTTACGAAATATCTTCAAAAAGAAAACAGACTTTTATACGTTAGAGCAGAGCTATCGTTCGACAATTGAAATTATGAATTGGTCCAATGAGGTTTTAAAGGGCACTCAATTACCGGAAATTACGGAGGCAAAGCCGGTGTTGCGTCATGGGGAAGAACCGTTATTTTTACGGGCGAAGAGTCAGAGCAACATGCTAGAGGATATTAAAAAGCGGGTTGAAAAGTCATTAGCGATTGGTCATCAAACGGTGGCGATTGTCACTAAAACCATACATGAGAGTAAAAAAATTGCTAAAGCATTAAAAGAAAAGGGCCTTGAGCTCCATCACCTAGGTGTGAAAGATAAGGAATTTCCAGGTGGAGTAACCGTTCTTCCTGCTTATCTGACGAAAGGGCTGCAATTTGATGTAGTAATTGTCCTACACGTAGATGATGAACATTACAAGGAGTATGTGATGGATGCCAAGTTACTTTATGTCACCATGTCACGACCTGTCCATCAACTTCTGCTATATATTCAAGGGGATGCTAAGGTGACTCCATGGCTAGAGACAAAAGCAACTGCTATACAAGAGATATGATATGAAAAATCATTCAGAAGATTAGATGTACGCTTGATACAACCAATCCCCAAATAAGGGATGGCATATTCAGAAAAGCTGATAAAAATCATAGTCAGTAACGTTTCCAAAAGGAAGAAAAACAAATGAAAACCATGAGGCTTTGCCAGAATGAACAAGTAAGATATGATCCATTCCGATAATGCAATCATGGTTTTTTCTTTAATGATGCTGACTTATGCTTTAGAGATGATCACTTGTTCTACTACTTCGATATTTGGATGGAGTGATTGGATAATCGTGCAGTTAGGAGGTACCAAGCGCAAGGCCTTTTCCAGCTTTTCCTGCACAAGGTCTGAACCAGTAATCGTATAAATGAGACTTATCTTCGTCAAAGGATTCGGGGCATTCTCGCTTTGAACGGCATCAACATGGAGAGTAAGCGAGTTGTATGAGATTTGTTTTTTTTCTAGGATGCGAGTAAAGACGATTTGGCTACACCCAGCAATGGCAGAAACTAACAAATCAATCGGTTTAAAGCCTTGCTGACGGTCACTAGAGATGGTTAAATTTCCATAGGGTAGTGTTGTTTGCAAGTTTTGATTCATCTGAGTAAATTGCATGGTCCTTCCTCCTGTTTAGAAAATGGAGAAACCACGAAGAAGAGTGCTCCTCGTGGTTTCTCTTGAAGGCAAATAATATGTAGAATATGATTTGATTCAAACAAATTAATCAGGTAGAAGAATTAGTGATCTCCTGTATTGCCCTTGCTTGGATTGGTTACAACAAAGCCTTCCTCTGGAATAAACAGATAATCTATTACAACGCCATCTAGTAATTCCTCGGAGGTTTGCAGGAGGACTTCAATATCTTTATCAGTAGATACAACGGTATCCTTCTCCGATGGTTTGTCCAAAGTCATTCCATAATGAGCATGATTACCGTGTTTGTGTGTGATGTATACGCGAAGCTTTAAATCTTTATCAGTTTCCTGAGCCATGATTTCATTGATTTTTTTTGCCGCATTGCGAGTAATTTTTGCTTTCATCGTCGAGGACTCCTTACCTTGTTAGGATGTGTTCATCATAACAAACTTACCTTCCATGTGGCAAACCTCTTACGCACTTTTGCGTGAACATCTTGAATGTAGTGAATGGTTATATTTATAAAGGAAAAATTAGGAACAAAAAACGAAAAATACGAATATTGGGTTGCCAATTTGAACCTGGCAACCCAAGCTAGCTAGTTTTTAATAAAATGCTCCAGGCCAATCGTACCATCCCAGTGAAGATAAATAAGCATCTGTAAATACATCTTCTTCACGAGGAGGGTAGGACAATTCGTGCTCATCTACAAATAACAACTCACTCGGCTCTGCATGACGATGTGGATCGTAATTCATGGAGAAAAGCCTCCCTTCACAGTACTAGTTTGTCCCATTTTAAAAGGAAATACGATTTTAAAATTTTTTCAAAAAGGTATTGAATATCAAAAAGGTTCATGATATACTCAATCTTGTTGTGAAACAAATGATATTTTAGTTGCTGAAATGCCGGTGTAGCTCAATTGGTAGAGCACCTGACTTGTAATCAGGGGGTTGTGGGTTCAAGTCCTATCGCCGGCACCATTTTTATGGGGAGATAGTGAAGTGGCTAAACACGGCAGACTGTAAATCTGCTCCCTCAGGGTTCGGCGGTTCGAATCCGTCTCTCCCCACCAT
>NZ_LSSO01000091.1:0-1251 GCF_001645205.1 Brevibacillus sp. SKDU10
GAACGTTAGGTACTGGTAATTACAATGGTTATGGCACGAATGGTTTTGGTACTAACAATTATGGTGTCAACAACTATGGCTTTAATGGATTCGGTAGAGCAACTTATCCGTATACTGGGTTTTACCAATCTGCAGACACACGTATGCGTGGTTTCGCAAACAATGGGTCCCGCTCTCTTTCGTCTCCAAATCATGCCTATAACCGTGAGCTTGCTGATCGTATTACAGCATCTGCTAAGAAGGTTAAGGGTGTTCAATCGGCTACCACCGTTGTCTATGGAAATGAAGCTGTTGTCGGTATTGAGTTGAAGGATAATAAAAATCGCAATACCATTGAACGTCAGGTAAACGATACTGTTGTGAAAGCAGCCCCTTATCATCGCGTTTATGTTACATCCGACTCCAAGATGGTACCGCGTGTAAAAGGAATCGATAACAACTATCGCTCAAACTCGTCAAACTCTAATATGATGGGTGGACCAAACACCGTAACAGGCAATCTCGCTAATGTCGGTAGCGATTTTGGCGCGCTTGTAACTGATCTTGGACGTACCGTAACTGCTCCATTCCGGTAATTAAGACAAAAACAGGGTGACGTTGTTCGTCTACCCTGTTTTTGTGTAAATAAAAATGAGACGTCTGCTACTAGCTAGACGCCTCTGCTTGTTTGTGTTCGATAATGGGTTGTCTTATGCGTTAGTCGTTGCAGAAAGCTTCATTTCTGGTTCCACAACTTCTAATTCACCTAAACCACGAATTAGTTTTTTAGCAAAGACTTTCTCCGGTTTTAATACAGAAACCATGTAATCAATGGCAACCTGCGGATCCACTGTCTCCCCGCATGTGTAGCAATCCAAAGCGGCAAATCCGCGCTCTGGGTAGGTGTGGATGGAAAGATGACTTTCCGATAAAAGAACCAATACAGTTGCTCCTTGAGGTGCAAATTGTTTAGACTGAACACTCAGAACAGTCGCACCGCATGCTTCTGCTGCTTCTACCATTTGTTTTTTCAAGAAATCTGCATCGTTTAGTAAATCAAATTGTACTCCCCATGTGTCAATGGCAACGTGTCTTCCGAAAGTAGAATATTCCATTCTTCCGGTTCCCCCTTCCTAGCATGTGTGATAATGAAACATCGCTAGGACCTGCGTCATTCACTAACGGGGGCGGGTCTTTGGTCCACCCTTTGAAGTGAATCCTGGTTCCTAATCTAGTTTTTCCAACGAGATTTAAATTATCATGGTTCTGAGA
>NZ_LSSO01000092.1:0-894 GCF_001645205.1 Brevibacillus sp. SKDU10
GTTGAAATCAAAAAACGAGTATGTTAAGATACATGTAATTTAATGATTGGAGTTGAAAACATGGAGTAATTTTTCTTGCGAATATATAAATTAATAAAACTACAAAAGTGATATTTTTCGTATGTTTTATTCTTTATATGCAAGAAGGTTACTACATCTTTCACTCAAACAATATATCCTTATCTGACTCCATCGCGGGTTGGATTTGCTGTATTTATTTGAGCTACAAGAAGGTAACTTTCTTGTAGCTTTTATTTTTTTATACAGGAGGATATCTTATGTCATTAATCAATGTTACAAACCTGACGTTTGCCTATGATGGCAGTTTCGATAACATATTTGAAAACGCAAGCTTCCAGATCGATACAGATTGGAAATTAGGATTTACCGGAAGAAACGGCAAAGGGAAGACAACTTTTCTTAACCTATTGCTTGGTAAATATGAATACAGCGGAAATATTTCTGCTGCGGTCAGCTTTGAATATTTTCCTTTCCCTGTCGAAAATAAGGCAAATAATACCCTTGATGTAATCAACGACATTGATCCAGACTATGTTCACTGGAAATTGATGCGCGAGCTTTCATTGCTACAGGTTTCTGAGGATGTTTTATATCGCCCCTTTGACTCATTGTCCAACGGGGAGCAAACGAAAGTGCTGTTAGCTACATTATTTCTCAAGGAAAATCATTTTCTGTTAATTGATGAACCAACCAATCATCTCGACATGCATGCAAGAAAACTTGTCAGTGATTATCTCAATACCAAAAGTGGATTTATTCTTGTCTCTCACGACAGGTCATTCCTTGATAACTGTGTAGATCACATCCTTTCCATCAATAGGACCAATATCGAAATACAAAAAGGCAATTTCTCTGATTGGTGGGAAAATAAGC
>NZ_LSSO01000093.1:0-891 GCF_001645205.1 Brevibacillus sp. SKDU10
AACAAACGGATTTGCTCCTATTACAGGATCAACCGCCAACCCCTCAGCCAAAAGAAGCTTACCCTTCCATTGTGAAGGATGTGGTGGATGGCGATACGATTCATTTATCACAGCCAGTTCTTGGGATAGATACGGTTCGATTTGTCAATATGGATACGGCGGAAACCTATCATATTAAAGATCCTAATTTTGACTATACCAAGGTATACAACGGTACGGACAATAGCAGTAAAGATAAAAACCAAAAAGCTCATGGCGAACGTGCCAAACAGCATATAAAAAAATTAATAGCTCCAGGAGACTCGATTACGATTAAACCAGCTTCCACACCTATTGATGCATACGGCCGCCTTTTAGCAGAAGTAATTCTTGCAGATGGCCGTAACGTTAATTTGGAAATGGTGAAAGACGGATATGCCAGCATGTATATCATCTGGCCAGTCAAGGATGAGACATTTAAGCAATACGCTAAAGCCGTCAAGGAAGCGAAGCAAGCAGGAATTGGAATTTGGAATGCCCAAGATCCATTGATTGAATTGCCGTTTGAATTCCGGGCTCGTGAACAGAAAAAGGCACTAAGCCGTCCTGTTGGGGATGCAGGTACAAAATTCTATGTACAGCCTCTCGAATTTCAAAAGGTTGATGTAGAAAATCGTGTGTTCTTTAACAGCACGCAAGAGGCTGAACAAGCTGGTTATACGTTAGCGCCTGCTGAAGAAAAGCATGGCTTGTCAACCATACGGCAATTGCCAGACAAAACCCCGATCGTAACAGCTACAGGGGTAGTAAGTACAGTCTCAGACAGTCGGAATAGCTTTTATATTCAAGATGACAAAGCAGGTATTCTGGTATTCCAACCTGCTACACAAACACAGGTGAAGCCAGGAGATG
>NZ_LSSO01000094.1:0-721 GCF_001645205.1 Brevibacillus sp. SKDU10
TTTCTGTTAATTGATGAACCAACCAATCATCTCGACATGCATGCAAGAAAACTTGTCAGTGACTATCTCAATACCAAAAGTGGATTTATTCTTGTCTCTCACGACAGGTCATTCCTTGATAACTGTGTAGATCACATCCTTTCCATCAATAGGACCAATATCGAAATACAAAAAGGCAATTTCTCTGATTGGTGGGAAAATAAGCAGAGACAGGATAACTTTGAGCTTGCAGAGAACGAACGGCTAAAAAAAGACATTAGACGCTTGTCGGATTCTGCTAAACGAACAAGCAACTGGTCGCACGAAGTGGAAAAAACGAAAAATGGTACAAGAAATTCCGGTTCCAAGGTAGATAAAGGGTATATTGGTCACAAGGCCGCTAAAATGATGAAACGCTCTAAATCAATTGAGCAGAGACAGCAATCTGCTATTGAGGAAAGGTCTAAGCTCCTTAAAAACATCGAAAACGCTGAAAGCTTAAAAATTTCACAGCTTGCTTTTCATAAAAACCAGCTTGCTGAACTTAAAAATGTTTCCATTTATTATGGCGAGAAAATGGTTTGCACAGATATAAGCTTTACAATTGAGCAAGGGGAGCGAATAGCGCTTTGTGGTAAAAACGGCTCTGGAAAATCAAGCATTATCAAGCTTATTTGCGGTGAGCATCTCAACTATACGGGGACTTTTGACAAGGGCAGTCAACTCAAAATATCCTATGTTT
>NZ_LSSO01000095.1:0-773 GCF_001645205.1 Brevibacillus sp. SKDU10
ATCGACAATGACATCAAAGTCAGCGGCAGACATGGATGCATAATCAGTCAGGATGTTCTTCTGTTGCTTCATAAAGGTTTTTAAATATTCCTTCATCGGCTTTTCTACCTTCGCCTTGACCTCTTCATCACTTGTTCCTAAGCAAGTATGCAGCATCACCGCTACTTTGCGAGATTCGGGCGAAAATCCACTTTGGGATAAAGTCTTCCGATACAACTCAATTTTTGCTTCTAAATCCGCTAAATCACCAGCCGTAATTCCTGTGAGAATATTAGCTCCGATTTTGGCTGCACGCTCATAAGTGTCAGCACTACCGTTCGTCGCTATCCAGATATTTAGTTCATTTTGCAACGGTCTAGGTAAAGTACGTATTTCGTGTACAGCTCCATTGACATCTGTAAAAGGAATCTGCTCACCAGCCCAAAGCCTTTTTACCAATTCTATAGAGTTGAACATTTCGTCTTTTCTGGACTCGTAGTAATCGGGAGTTTGGACAGGGGCAATCACAAAATCAGCAGGATGCCAGCCCGCAGCAAAGGCAACCGAAACACGTCCTTTTGAAAGATTGTCCACCACAGACCATTCCTCAACAAAGCGAATCGGGTGATGCAATGGTAGTACAACGCTTCCTGCTCTAAGCTCAATTCGTTCTGTAATCGTAGCTAGAGCAGCACTTAGCACCGAAGGGTTTGGATATAATCCCCCAAAGTCCTCAAAGTGTCGCTCAGGTGTCCAAACACCTGCAAATCCATGCTGATCAGCATAAGCTGTAC
>NZ_LSSO01000096.1:0-894 GCF_001645205.1 Brevibacillus sp. SKDU10
CCTCTTTTTCGTGTTTGTTTATATTTGCTAATAAAAAAAGACTGCTTACTTAGACTAAAACTTTAATTTTGATACTGTATTTTTCTTTCACAACCTAAATTTAATTGTTACATTTTGTATAATAAGTTGTATAATGATAATATTCACGAAACAATCAAAATTAATAACAAGGGTGTTTGCTATATGACGCAAGTAGGAAAAAGACTGCGCGAATTCCGCAAAAGGCTAAAGATGACACAAGGAGATTTGGCAGAAGGCATTTGTAATCGCAGCTATGTCAGTCAAATCGAAAAAGGTCAGGTTATTCCTTCGCCTGAAATTTTGGAACAATTGGCAAAACGACTACATACCGAAATTAAAGAACTATGGACTGAAACCGAAAACCCTTCTTTCACGCTTGTCGAAATTCAAAATTCCTTACGCCACATTATTAATCGTATTGATGAACAGGAGTGGGAAATTGCCCGTAAGTGGTTGTTAAAGCTTCAAGGTGCTGTTATTCCACAATCTGAAGAGGGTGTTTATCTCTGGGCAAAAGGAAAGATAGCTGAAGTGGACGGTCGCTTTGAACAAGCAGAAGATCACTATAGCAATAGTATTGTTCTCACCCAAGACTCAGATAACCCTACTGTCTTGATCCGCGCTCTAGACTCTCTCGGTCACTTCTATTGTGAGCACGATCAACCGGAAAAAGCCGTTCATCTGTTGAACGAAGCACTTCAATTATTAAATCGATATGAAATTAGTGGCTTATTGCGTATTTCTGTTTTGTTGCATGTAGGAAGTATGCATAGTAAACTAGGTGAATTTTATTCAGCAATTGAGCATTTACAGCAAGCAAAGGAATTAAACAAAAATTATGGTATCTTATATAAGAGCGGCGATCTTTATTTA
>NZ_LSSO01000097.1:0-862 GCF_001645205.1 Brevibacillus sp. SKDU10
ACTCCTTACCTGATTGCTACCAACCATGTGTTATTTTCAGAATTGGAGCATCTATCTACACACCGCATGCACAACTCACTCATTCGTCAACAGCTATTAGAGAGTGTACTTCGAGGCGATGAGCTATTAGAGAAAGCAGATTTGCTTGCTTTCATGAACCGGGAATATCCACAGGGCTTAAGCACGCATTACTATCAGGAGTATTTTGGGACGCTGCGCTCCATGCTCTTTGACGTAACAGCAAAAACGATAGAGGTCTGCTACGGCTCCCCGCTTCACAACGACTGGCATACGTTGTCTGTGGGGGAAAAGCTTGCTTTTTCAGACATTGAGGTAGCTCTTCCGCAAGGGATTGTTCCCGCTCATTTTTGGTAGAAAAAACAATGTGATAGAGAGGAGAACGAGGCTTGGCATCCTATGGCAAAGAAATTGAAACGGCCATTGACTACATAGAACAGCATCTCGATAAGCCCTTACAGGCAGATGAGGTGGCCCGCCTAGTAAATTTCTCGTACTATCACTTTCATCGAATTTTTTACGAATGCACGGGTGAGACAATCGGTGATTATATTCGGAAGCGAAGACTTACAGAAGCGGCCATCTGCCTTTTACAAACAGAGCGATCTATTTTCGAAATTTCACTAGACTACCAGTTTGATTCTCAGGCTTCGTTTAGTCGTTCCTTTAAGAAGCAGTTTGGTGTGTCACCGTATTTTTTTCGCAAACAAAGGCGACAGCCGATTTCCCTACAAAAAATGCCACTTGTCGATAAGCCCTTGAAGCATCGCTTGCAGCAGATTAGTCTACAGCCCAGCTTTGAACGAATTGAGACCGAGCGATTCGTTATTGGTGTGAAGGATAG
>NZ_LSSO01000098.1:0-1723 GCF_001645205.1 Brevibacillus sp. SKDU10
TTTTTCTTGATTTTCTTTTGCTGTTCTTGATAATCCGCGAATTGCCGCAAGAGATGCTCCTCTTTTTCCTGTACATACTGGCTATAATTCCCGTGATATGTTTGCAACTCTCCACTGTCCACTTCCCATATGCTTGTAGCCACTGCATCCAAGAAATAACGATCATGAGAAATGAGTAAAATGGTCCCAGGATATTCACGTAAGAATTGCTCTAACCATTCCATTGATTCTACATCCAAATGGTTCGTAGGTTCATCGAGAAGAAGAACATCACTTTTTTCGCATAAAATTTTTGCCAAGCCAATCTTGGTTTTTTCTCCCCCACTAAGTAAAGAAAAAGGAGTCTCAAGTAACGACGAGGACAATCGCAGACCATCTACTACCTTCTGAATCCTCGCTTCCACCATATAACCGTCTAATTGCTCAAAGGTATCCTGCAATTCTTGATAACGAAATAATAACTTTTCCTGTTCCTCAGTTGATAATTTTTGATATTCACCGATATTGGACATAAGCTCTTGGCACGCTTGCATAGATAGCTCTATTTCCTGCACCTTGGCAAAGGCACTCTCAATGACATGACGCCCCGTCCACTCCATCGGATACACAGGTTGTTGTGGTAAATAGGCAAATGCAGCATCTTTCGCTCGAAAAACAGTTCCTGAGTCTGGAGAATCCAAGCCCAGTAATAAGTTGCAAAGTGTGCTTTTTCCAGCCCCATTTGGGCCTACAATCCCTATTCTTGACATACGGGTCACTTCGCAAGTAATCTCGGTAATTACCATGTTAGCTCCGAATGATTTTGAAAGAGAGTTAGCAGCAAGAACGATCATGATCTCATTTCCTCCTTGGAAATCAGTCCCTCACATGCGTTACACAAGCGATAACATACCCCATGAATCATTTCATGCCATTCGTCCCCTACACATTTTTTGAGAACACAAAAAGCCACAGGCACCTACCACCTGTAGCATCGTTTTTCCTCTTACTAAATCCAATCAGGATTATGAAAAAGTGAAAGAGAGGTTATGTATGCATGGTACGCGTTAAAGGAAACTGTTCGGTTTTGTTGGTAGATTGAAAAATGGACAGACTTCTCCCGTTGTTAACGAAATCATGTGTTTGACTGGACATTTCTACCACAAACCACGCTTGAACAGCTCCTGACATGTACCTGCACCTCCTTTTGTAAACTTTTCCATAGTATAACGAACGTTTTATCACTTGTAAAGCTGATTTTCGACGACTGCCTGCTGCTTGATATACTACTTTCCTTGATTTATAGCTTCTCGCCGTTTTGTTCTGCTAATCTCTGTAGGATTCTTCTTTTCTTGTAGAGCATCTGCCCCGTCATTGCTATGTCCGCAATCTGTGTACGATTCGTAAATGCACCAAAAAACATACCTACGATCGGGATTAGCTGAAATAGCTTCTTCCACGCCATATTATCCATGTATGTCAAGCTTACCTCACGCCAGCCTTGCAGCTGAGCAATGATTTCTTGATGTTTTTCTCCCTCATCAAAGGCGGATAGCTCTGCTAAAATAGCCTTTTTGCCAACAACATCTGCCGAGGTAAATTGCAAACATTTGATGATAAAAATACGTTCCACCTTATCATGCGGGTCAAAACCATACGTAAGTGCCATCTCCTGCAATACTTTTAAGGAGAGACCTATGATAACTGGTATATCTATCGCAAGTGTAAACATACCGCCGAAGCC
>NZ_LSSO01000099.1:0-898 GCF_001645205.1 Brevibacillus sp. SKDU10
ATGAATCATTTTTATACATATTTTTCAACAATGGCGGCTGCTAATGTTTTTATTTTAGCTTTAATCGACTCGGGCTCTATTACCTCTACGGAGGGCCCAAAACTAAGAATAAAGCCGTAAAGCCAATTATCCTCGGGAAAACTGGCGGATACGGTTACATATCCTCCCTCTTGCTCAAACAATTCCTCTACACCAAACCACTCTTCCGCTGCATGACGAGAATCTGGGGCAAAACGTAAGACAAGATGAACCATCGTAGCAGAATCATTCCATTGCTGTACCCAGGGGAGCTCGTCAGCTTGAATATTTCGCCTGATAAAAGTTGTATCAAGCACAGTAAGCTTCTTCATGCGATATAATTTAAACAAGCGAAAATCGAGCTTGTTTTGACAGAACCCGTACAAGTACCAGGAACGCCCCTTTACAAGCAGAATATGTGGCTCAACAATTCGGTCACTCTGTTCCCCTCGTGCATTAGAATAGACGAAGCGTAGCCATTTATTTGCTTCAATAGCCTGTTTAACCGTTAAAATAGATTCTTCCAATCTTTCATTTTGCCCCCAAGGTGAGAGATCAACGAGAAATTGCTGCGTTTTCCAATGAAATTGTTCCTTTTGAGCATGTGGAATAATGCTATTAATTTTTTCGACTAAAAACTGATGACTCTCACTTTTATCCATGGTCGAGATGCTTTGTAACGAGGTGACGATCGTGGCGAGTTCATTATTCGTCAGCAATTGACGATCGAGTCGATACCCTTTTGCAAGACCGATACCTCCGTTTGCACCCTGATAGGTAACGATAGGAATACCCGCTTGATTAATCGTTTCTATATCGCGATAAATGGTCCGAATAGACACCTCAAATTGCTCAGCTAAGTCCTTCGCTTGTACGAGAT
>NZ_LSSO01000100.1:0-2677 GCF_001645205.1 Brevibacillus sp. SKDU10
TAGCTCAGGAGTCTGGCGCATTTGTCTGCCAACTTTGGCATCGATCGTAATCCCTGGCAGTAGCTTTTGCAGGTGTGGAGCTACGTCTAGCATAATGGAATCTCCAAACACGGTGATGCCTTTACCAGCTTTTGTAGAAGGAGTAGCCTTTTCTTCTGTATCTGCCTTAGAAGCATTATCTGCTTTTGAGCTGTTTTCTTTCGATGGATGAGCAGTAGAATCATCTTTATCTGTTTCTTGAGCAGAGGAGCCGCTTTCGTTTTCCTTAGAGGATATTGTTTGCTCAGCTTCATCGCCCTCTGCTGTGGTTTCAGATGGTTTTTCCTCTGTCTTTGCCGGCTTTTGCTCTCCAGCAGCAGATTGTGTGGCACTATGCTTTCCGCTTGTGTCTTGTTTTGCCGGCGCCTGCTGTGAAGAATTATTTTTTTGTGTTGATGGTGCTGTTGTTTTTGTTTTGTCTGCTTCTTTTATCTTTTCCTCAGTTCTATCAGGCGTTTCTCCTAAAGCCGCATCTTCTTTTTTCGGTATAAACAAATTCGCTTCCTCAGCATTCGGTTGTTCAATCTGCTGCTTCGACTCAGTATTTGCCGTACTAGCTACTGGAATAGAGCTGGCTGTCACATTCCCTCCCCATCCTGCTATCGCAATGCAAGTGGAGCTAAAAACCAAAATAGCAACCATAGAAACAACCCAACGACCAAACAAAACAAATCTCCAGCGCCCATCTTTCATTCTGCGGTATTTTGCAGGCTTCGCAAATGAACCGCGGCGAATTGGTTCCTCAACCAAGCGCAAGGATAAACCAGCAAGCGCAATGGTTGCTCCTATTTGAAATATGGCCTTAGGAATGTCAGTTCCATTGGTATGTATGGCGGGCGTACTCAGGACAATAATCGGGTAGTGCCATAAATACATTCCATACGAACGAACACCGATCCAACGCAGCGGCTTAGCTCCCATCAGCTTGCCAAAGCTACTCGCTGGATGGGCAATCACTGCTACGACTACTGCTGTAGCAATCGACAACAATACAAGACCGCCTTGATACAAAAAGTCCTCATATTGATTGGTATACCAAATCATCCAAAGAATGGTTGCCAGTCCTGCTATCCCTAAAACCTCAAGGGTAATGCGTGCAGGAAGTGAAACCGTTTCAGAAAGCCTAGAGCTGGGCCAGACCATTGCAAGGGCCGCTCCAATCAATAGCCCAAACGCTCTCGTATCTGTTCCATAATAAATACGACTCGGGTCTACACCTGGCTCATATAATAGAGCCATTGCGAAAGCGGATACAACCACTCCAGCTAACGTTAAACCTAATAGCTTACCTCGACGTGGCGTATTGCGCAGACCCAAAAGTAATAATAAGGGCCAAATGAGATAAAATTGCTCCTCAACTGCCAAAGACCAGAAATGACCAAAAGGTGAAGCTGGACCAAAGCTTTCAAAGTAAGACACCTCGTGAAAAACCAACCACCAGTTGCTCACATAGAGAAGCGCTGCTACAATTTCGCCTCGCAATGCCTGTAGCTGAGCACGATCAAATAACGCTAACCAAACCACTACAGCTATCAGCATGACTACCATAGCCGGTAGCAATCGCTTCGCTCGACGAATCCAAAAATCCTTTAAATCAATTATTCCTCTCTGTTTCCACTGTGATATCAATATATCCGTAATCAGGTATCCAGATAATACGAAAAAAACTCCAACACCCAGCAAGCCTCCTGGTGCCCAATTGACATTGAGATGATAAAGAATGACAGCAAATACGGCAAGGGCGCGTAAGCCATCTAGTCCCGGCATATAACGGCCATGACCTTGAAGCGGTTTAGGCATTACGTCCACCCCCAATGCCGTACTGTTTTTCCTTCATTGCGGATGTGTTGTTTTGTGTTGTTTTTGGCGTTATGTTATTCGCTTCTTCTATCCATTCTCTACTTCTGTCTACAATCTTACCTGTCCAGATGCCCATGATGCACACTACCCTTTCACTATCCAAATCATTCTGGTTTCTGATCTCTTACTTCATTTCGTTCGTTGTATTCGGCGTCTTCATTCGCCATATTTGCAGACAAAAACAGCACTCATATGCAGACAAATAAACAGCCAAAAACCAACAAAATCTGTAAAAAGTATGGATCTCTATATGATGGGCCTACGCTATTCTGATGCCCCATTCCCTCCTGATCAAACAACAATAACTACCATGATTATAAGACGCTCTTACCAGTAAATCGTTACAAAAAATTTACGATTTTACAGTTTTACAATTACAGTGTTTTTTCCTCAAAACGGAAATAAAAACAGAATATTCACCTAACAATTCGACAAGTCACACGAAACCCCAAGAATTGATTATGTAGATTTTTTCTTTACTTGTAAATAGTTGTTTACTGGAGATTTTATTTGCATAAAAATTAATTTTATCCTTTTGTGGAATTTAAATACTTTTGTCGCTTTTAGATTTTTTATGTTTTTTTACTGCCTCATAATGCTCGTTGTGGCATCTCCTTGCAGATTGTAAAAAAGCCACCACTAAGGGTATTCTTTCTTCAGAACTAAAAACTAGAAAATAGAAACCTTTAGGATAGCACCTGTTTGAACAAAGGAGCATTGATCTGGCTTATCCCATTTAAGAACTGGAATTCTTTGATAAAAGCTCTCCACGAATCAA
>NZ_LSSO01000101.1:0-41056 GCF_001645205.1 Brevibacillus sp. SKDU10
CTGATAACGCAGGAATAACACCTGATAAATTCGAGAATTTCGTAATAGTTAGTGATCTACTTGTATCCCTGGCAGAACAACAAAAGGGTAAAAAGCAAGTACATTGTGTAAATCCGAAAACTAAGGAGCAATTTTGGGAACAGGTTGATCGACCACTTACCCAAGATGAAGAAATATTACAGTTAAAACAAGACAAACAGATGCTACAACTTGCAATTACTGATTTATATGAGCAAATCCTTGCGCAATCTAATACAGGAAAGGATGTAGAATAATGAAATATATCGCTAAAATCTATTGTGAGTTAATAAACGATGGGCTTAAGTTACTGGAAGATGTCCCTATCTGTATACGTCCAGAAGTCGAACAACTACTAACTGAAAAATAAACGCCTTTTCCGATCAGGAGAGGGCGTTTTTTAATGGGAGCTTCGGCTCCCTATTTTATTTGCCCCTAGGGGGTGATAAGGAGAGGGAAAAGCATGGAAGAGAGCGTAATGAACACATTGCTTCAACAGGGCCCGTTCGCTGCTCTGTTTGTTTGGCTGTTATTCTCTACAAAAAAGGAAGGAAGAGAGCGCGAGACCCAACTAGTTAAACAGGCTCAGACACGTGAAGCAAAGCTTATGGAACATAACGAGCGAATGGTAATCCAATTAGAACGTAATACCACTACATTGCAACAGATTGAGCGCAGTCTAAACGGCTTGGAAAACGAATTACAAGAACTAAAAGAAAAGGTGGGCTAATGATGATAGAAATTGGTTTAGTAATTGCAGTAGTAATGGCGTCAGGAGCATGGCTGAAAACACGGAGTTGGTTCCCAAATGATTACATTCCTCTGGCTATTGTTGTAATGGCAGTAGCTTATAATGCAATCAACGCTTTATTGTTCGGGGGAGATTTACTGGAAGCTGGCAAGCTGGCTTTTATTGAGGCAACGGCTGCCATTGGAATTCATTCAGGAGTGAAAAATTCATTTCAGAAGGGGGATGAGCAGTGATGCAGACTATCCAAGATTTTGTTCCAGCAGGGAGAAGGAACCGCCCAGGACGTAAGATGACCCCAAAATACATCACAATTCATAATACAGGCAATGCAGGAAAAGGCGCTGACGCTCTTTCACACGCTAAATACATCAAGAGTGATGCGGCTGCTCAACGTCAGGCATCTTGGCATTTTACTGTAGATGATAAACGCATTATTCAGCATTTACCTTTAGATGAAATGGCATGGCATTGCGGTGATGGTAATGGTCCTGGTAATTCATCATCAATTGGGATTGAAATTTGTGAGAACATTGACGGAGATATTCGAAAAGCAGAGGATTTGGCTGCTCAGCTCGCTGCTGATCTGCTCAAGCAGTTTAATCTTGGAATTGATAGAGTTAAGCAACATTGGGATTGGAGTGGGAAGAACTGCCCACACGTTTTAAGAGCGCGTCCTAATGGCTGGCGAGACTTTGTAGCATTAATTAAATCAAAAGGAGAGGTTCAAATGAAACCAGAGGTAGCGAACGAAATTATTGATCACTTACAGACTCAGTGGTTAATGTTCAATAAATTAGGGATGGAAGAACATAAAAATCGACTTCATCAACTTGCTAATGAGTTACGAATTGCAAGTGGACAAGAGCCAAAAAGCGTTTAAATGATGAATTTTTTGGGTTAATTTTCTATATATACATTTCCTGTGATTCTAAAAAATGTAAAATAATTTTCTGATAATAGTGACTTCATGGCTTGGATTTGATAGAATAGGAGTATCAATAGAAACGGTCGGGAGGATTTTTAGGTATGGATGAGAAGGTGAATGATATCGAAACACCGGAAGATAATGGACATCCCTATCCTCCTGATCAACCTACGATATTTAATCATCTTTGGGCTAGATTTGTATATATTCTAATAGCGTGGGTGATACTTGGAATGGGAATTAATGAAGGTTTTTTTACATCTTTGACATTGTTTTATGTCCCACTTTTCTTGGATTATCTAAAATTCGATAGAAAAACTTACATACGTAAATGGGTTAAGGTATGCGGAATCTTTACATCAGCCTTTTGGGCAATAATGGGTTTTGTTGGCACATCAGGTATTTTAAAGGTTGTCACAGAAGATGGAAGATTGATGGGAATGGTAAGTGAAAAATACATTATTTTTTCGGGTGCATCTTTTCCTTTAATTATCATATGGTGTTGTATAGCCTTTAATGTTTTATTGGCTGCAATTGATCCGTTTATATACGAAAGCACCAGTGAGAAGAAAGTTATTATGAAAATGGAAGTACCACAAAGAGTGGAAGGATGATTCTTATGCTAACATTTGGGCAAATTATTTTTATTGTTATAGCAGTAGGATATGTATCTATAAGTATTGGTGTAACAATAAAATTATACAATGTGGGTCTAAGAGGTCTTCTCCTCCTTTGCGGTACTTTTCTGCCGTTTGCCTTCGCTATAATGTGCGTAGCAATAACTAACAGTATTGCAAATGAGTTGAAAATAAAACCAAGACATAAGGTGAGTTTTTTTATAGCTGCTTTTAAACACGCCCCATGGTTGTTGCCCACAAGTACAGCAATGGTAGGAAAAGTGTTGATGAAAGTTAAATCAAAAAGGAAAAGCGATCAATTAGGGAATGTAACAAGCAGTTATAAAGAAATACTCTTTAAAGAACTCTTGCATATGAAATTGTCTTGAAATAAAAGTAATCCTCCAGTGACGGAGGGTTATTTTTATTTAAACAAATTACTAATCAAGTTAAAAAACATGAGAACCCCCTCCGTGTGTAGGAAGGGGTATCTTATTATCTACTGTATTCTTGAACCTCAAAGCTTTCAATATGACTGTAGCTAATGAAGTCTTTTCTAGAATTGAAAGGTCCGATGTTGTATTTCTTATTAACGATGTATGCTTCTCTACCGTTTCCTTTGGCTCTACCTTCATACCATTCGGTAAAGTTTCTTATTTCTTCATTTGTCATTTCATATTCTTTGATTAAACCACTATCCATGTAAATAACTAAGAGGGCGTTTCCGGTTGGGTTTGGATTAGGGTTCGGTTCTGGATTAGGATCGGGATTAGGATTAGGGTCTGGGTTCGGATCTGGAGTCGAGTCCGGATTAATTAGTTCGGAAAGATTTAACTCAACTACCTCTGAAGTAGTACTAGGTGCTCTCCCGCCAATCATGTATAGTTTGTCGTTTACAATACCGTAAGTACCACCACTTCTATCAAACGGGGGTACAGAATACGTAACTAGTTTATTATTAACATCATAACTAGATAATGTAAATGGGGTTACAAATATAATTTTTCCATTAAAATTTAATGCTCCTATGACCACTCCTAATTCTGATGGGATTTCATCTATTTTTGTCCAGATATCTTCTACATGGTTATAATGATAAATAATGTTTTTATCATCTTTTGAAAATACAGCATAAATAGAATCGTTTGCTATAAATGCTTTTAAATATTCCTTCTCTGGCATTGGGTTTTTCAAAGTCCAAGAGCCAGTTTGAGTGTTAAAAGAGTATACCAAATTAGTGTATTCATTTCCATTTTCTATTCCACCAAAAGTATAGATAGTATTATCTAAAGAAATAGCATTAATAAAACGAAGAGATTTTGGCATTGACTGCGCCGATGTCCAGTTATTTGAAACAGGGTCAAACACTTCGACAATGTTAGTAGGTCCAGAGTGAGTGTCTCCCCCGATGGCATAAAATTTTCCTTTGTTTTCTACAAACGCCATAGAGCCTCTAGCATGAGAAGAACTAGGTAACACTTCCCACTCATCTTTTGCTGGATCATATACTTCAAAATTAGCCAAGGAACCAGATCCGGGAGTCCCACCATATACATAAATCTTATTATCATATACTATACCACCAACGTTGTATCTAGCCGTCGGCATTGGTGCTTTTTTAACCCACTCCATTTCTTCTGCTGCAAACGAAGACGTTTGAAAACTAAACAAGGTCATAATCATCGCAATAGCGAATAATCCTATTTTTTTTAGGTTCATTTGTTTAACACTCTTACTCTATTTATTATAGAAAGAGAAAAGTGCTTACCTCCTTTATGAGTGTATGTAAGAATAACGAATAAAAAATGTTGTAAGAATATTAGCTATGTCGGCCGACACATTTGCATTATACGAAATTAAATTTCATAAAACAAAACATAAATTGAAAAATATGTAATTAATTATGGTGTATTTTGTATATTTTTAAAAAAATATTTTCTTTTTTAATTATGATAGAGAATGGATATAATCTCTTTCTTAGGCGTAACGGAACATTAAATCATTTATACATAGAAAAACCCCCTAGGAAGCCTAGAGGGTTTTAGTTATTTAAACAACTTATCAATTACCTTAAATATATCAAACGTAGTCTTGTTATAAACTTTATTATAAGCATACTTCTTAGGATTTCTGAGCCATCCCCATCCTCTTGGCATCTTCAATCCAGCTCGATGTACTAATTGTCTTTTTAGGCTTGTCCTAGCTGCTACACGCTTTTTGAAACTTGGTTTACGCATTCCAAACTTCATAGCAACCACCCTTTATTTTTTATCTGAATCAGGAAGGTAAATCATCCATGGTGATTTAGGATCAGTTGGCTCCAGCAATTGAGCTTTTAACTTTCCAGACTTGCAATCGTTTCGTATTTGTCTTTCTGACTTCCTTAAAATTTGCGCTGCTCTTTTTGTGCTTATAATCCCCTCAAATGGGTTTTGCTTACCTGCCAATTATCTACCCTCACTTCCGTAATCGGAATATTTAATCTAATTGTATAATTTCCGTAAACGGAAGTCAACAGCTTACACTGGAAAGATTTTTATTTACTACCTTAATATTGAAAATATATGTAAAATAATGTAATATATTGTAAATTAACAAAATAAAAAGTTGGAGGATGGTCATGAAAAAGTTTCTTGTTGGTGTTTTGAGTTTGGCTTTACTGATTCCTGCGTTGTCCGTATCAGCAGCAGAAAGTGAATACACACAAGAAGAAGAAAAAATAATAAAAGAACTATCTCAAGACAAATCTTATAACAATTTGTATCCAACAAGCGATGAATTTAAAGCTGGGAAAGTTTCAAGAATAGAAACAGAGGTAGACACCACTTGGGTAGGTAGTAAAGACCTCAAAGCAAAAGAGGAAGAAGATGACGAGGTAAAGCCTTTCAAAGTTGACTGCGATTGCGAACCCATCAAGATGCGGACGAATGTTATTGACATGTACGGGATTCCTTTAGAATACACTATCAAACATGGGGAGTTTTCTATTTTTAAACGTCCAGACATTTATTATTACCAACAGAATGCGAAAACTACCTGGTTTGACATGGCAACAGGCGATGTTGCTAAAATGGCTGCAAATTCTTTAGGCACTTATGTGTCCTATAAAATTATAGATAGAATCCCATACGTTTCGAGATTGCTTGACAAATACGGAAAAGAAAAGCCTTATAACTGGCAGGATTGGACGAAAAGTGGTTTAGCCCTTTATGCCCAATATAAACTTCCACTGTGGGGTTCAATAGTTTCAGCTTCCGTACCGAGAAGAGGAACGGAAACCATTTTGGTATATCTAAGCGAAGACGATAAGAATTGGGAAAGAAGAATCAATATACAAATTGATTCTGAAGGCACTGTTACTACCAAAAAATGGTGGGTAGATTAATAGTATAAAAGAGTAAAATTCTTGCTAGGAGGTACATCATGGACAATTTGTTAACCATTTTTCTTATAATGTCGGGTTTCCAGTTGCTCCTGTACACTTCCAAAGGTAAGAAAAAAGAACAGCTAAAATATATTATCATTGAAACAGTGATTACCTCAGTATTAATATGGGGCGTTATTAATCTGGCGAAGATAATATTTTGATCGCTCTCATGAATAGCATATCGTAATATTGTAATCCCCTGTCTAAAGTGGCAGGGGATTTTATTTTGCGGTATATCCATTTCTAACCATTGCATAAATTCCTTACCATCTAATAAAATAGGAACATATATTCGCGTTCAAGGAGATGTTTTGATGGCTAGCAAAATTCTTGATCCACTTGTAACAAAATTTATTTTGCCAGAGCATGCAGAAATGTTACGTCAGTATCACGAGGATAAGAAACTGATCGAGAAACCGATCATTGAAGAGGATGAGCTGGCCGAGTTTTGTTACAGGATATCTGACTCACGTCAGTATGACTATGCCTTAACGATTAGCTGGTGGAAAGAAACAAAAGAAGGTAGAGGAGTAATTGAATCAGCTTGGGGCTGGGTAGATAGGTTTGATTCAACGTATAAACAAATCAAATTAAAGAATGATGAGGATTTTTGGTGGATACCTGTTGAGAATGTAGTCAATATGGAAGCCTAATAGCATGTCTTACAATCACACAGAATTTGCTACCTTTGAAATCAGATACATAGTAATTCCCCGTCATTGATAGCCTGACGGGGCAGGAATTTTGAAGGGTATCTGTAGAGTTTACATATATTTAAATATTATTGGCGTTTTTAATGGGTTACTTATGGTATGCACGGGGAACCCCTCCACTTGGTTCCTATTGAACTACGTCCTGAATTTGAGCAAGAATTTGGTGTGAAGATTGAAGGAGAGCTAACTCCTTTCAACAGAATGCGATTGGAAACAGAGTACAGTGGCCGAATAGAAGATTTCCCCGTAACACGGATTTTCTTTTCGGAGTCGAAAAGAGTGGGGATTGGTACCTTTAGCCCGTCTGATCCAAAATCGCAGGATATTGCCGATTTAACGGGGACTATCGATTTTTCTACGATTACGAAGTATGGTTCTGAATCTGATCCTCGTGCCTATCGGTTTGATGGTGAATTAAACAAAGCGAACCGTGGTATCATGGAATTCCAAGAGATGCTGAAATGCGATGAAAAATTCCTGTGGCATTTATTGTCGCTAACTCAAGAAGGGAATTTCAAAGCGGGTAGATTTGCTCTGATTTCAGCAGATGAGCTTATAATTGCTCACACAAACGAAACGGAATATAAAACCTTTATCGGAAATAAAAAAAATGAAGCATTACAGTCTCGAATGATTGTTATGCCAGTACCGTATAATCTTCGCGTGAAAGAAGAAGAGAAAATTTATGATAAATTAATTAAGCAATCTGATTTAGGTCATGTTCATATTGCTCCACATGCGTTATATACAGCGGCTATTTTTTCCATTTTAACTCGTTTAAAAGAGTCCAAAAAACAAGGTGCCGATCTTTTAAAAAAATTGCGTTTGTACAATGGAGAATCCGTTGAGGGTTTCAAAGGATCAGATATCGAGGAATTACGGAATGAGTATACAGATGAAGGAATGTTTGGGGTTGATCCTCGTTAT
Source organism: Brevibacillus sp. SKDU10 (assembly GCF_001645205.1). NCBI lineage: Bacteria > Bacillati > Bacillota > Bacilli > Caryophanales > Paenibacillaceae > Brevibacillus > Brevibacillus sp. SKDU10. Next base: position 7,379 of record NZ_LSSO01000101.1, read on the forward strand.
GTCATTAATAGGATCTCCAGTGCACTCATACGCCGTGATACGGAATCTATAAATGCCTTGGATATTTTGCGGGCGTTAAAAGAAGGACTCGATCAGCATGCTTCCATCAGTAAGGAACAGCGAGAGCGTTATTTAAATTTCATCTCAATTGCGCGTAAAGAGTATGATGAAATTGCAAAAAAAGAAGTCCAGAAGGCATTTGTATACAGCTATGAGGAATCAGCGAAAACGATGATGGATAATTACTTGGATAATGTTGAGGCGTATTGCAATTCTAACCGCTTGCGTGATCCAGTAACAGGTGAGGAATTGGAACCAGATGAGCGCCTCATGAGATCTATTGAAGAGCAAATCGGTATTTCTGAAAATGCCAAGCGTGCATTTCGTGAAGAGATTCTTATTCGGATATCAGCTTATGCGCGTAAAGGAAAGCGGTTTGACTACAACACGCATGATCGCCTACGTGAAGCGATAGAGAAAAAATTATTTGCAGATTTAAAAGATGTGGTCAAAATAACAACCTCCACAAAAACGCCAGATGAGCACCAATTGAAAAAAATCAATGAGGTAACACGTCGCTTAGTAGAAGAACACGGATACACGCCAATTTCAGCAAATGAACTGCTGCGTTATGTAGGTAGTTTGCTGAATCGATAGGGGGGAGCTTGATGAACGATTCCTCGTTTATCGTCTCCAAAGAAGACTGGTCTCTGCATAGAAAAGGTCATCAGGACCAGAGCAGACATCAGGAAAAGGTAAAGGAGGCGATCAAGAGAAACCTGTCTGATTTAGTAAGCGAAGAGAACATCATAATGTCGAATGGTCGAGACATTATTAAAATACCAATCAGATCGCTGGATGAGTATCGCTTTCGTTACAATTTTAATAAAGGGCAGCATACAGGCCAAGGTAAAGGTGACTCCAAGGTAGGAGATGTTATAGCTAAAGACGGTGACACGGCTGATGCTAGTGCTGGTCAGGGGCAAGGAGCCGGGGATCAACCTGGTGATGATTATTATGAAGCTGAGATTACAGTTGAAGAATTACAGGAGATGCTATTTTCAGAGTTAGAGTTACCCAACCTTCAAACAAAAGATGAACAGAAAATTACCATAGAAGATATTCAATTTAATGATGTTCGGAAAAAAGGTTTGATGGGGAATATTGATAAAAAACGTACCTTACTGTCTGCCATTCGTCGGAATGCATTAGCTGGGTATACTGATCTGGAACTAGGAATTTCTATGGAAGATTTGCGCTTTAAAACCTGGGAAGAGATTGTGAAGCCTCATTCCAATGCTGTAATTATAGCGATGATGGATACGAGCGGTTCTATGGGAGTTTTCGAAAAATATGTAGCGCGTAGCTTTTTCTTTTGGATGCTTCGCTTTTTGCGCACCAAGTATGAAAAGGTGGAGATTGCTTTTATTGCACATCATACGGAAGCGAAAGAAGTGACAGAGGATGCGTTCTTTTCTAAAGGAGAAAGCGGTGGAACTATCTGCTCGTCGGCCTATCGGAAAGCCTTGGAAATTATTGACGAACGATATCCTGTAAGCCAATATAACATCTATCCGTTTCATTTTTCAGATGGGGATAACCTCACCTCAGATAATGAACGCTGCGTAAAATTGGTAAAGGAATTAATGGAAAGATCGAATATGTTTGGATATGGTGAGGTAAATCAGTATAACTCACCGACATATATACAGAACGGTCCCCTATGTAGGGAACCGCAAGATAACTTCAAGTTCAAATTGCTCAGGCTTCAACCATTCTTTCTTACGAATATACATAACCTTCTCAATAACTGATTTGAGGAGGTTATTTTTTTGTTCAGCATCCTCTAAAGATTTATATGCTTGAATAACCTTATGAATTTTAGGGATAAGTTGAGCTTGCATCCTCATTCTAATTTTCAATTGAGCAATTTCTTCCTGAGACTTTTCTATTTCTGCCTCAAGTTGTTTTATCTTATCAGAAATGATTTTATGACGCTGTAAAAATAATTCCTCAGTGTAGACTTTTCGTTCTAACATTTCAAAGGTGGTTTCTCTCATGCTGTGTTGTTCGTTCAGCTCAGTAGTGGCTTTTTGAATATAATTAGTTAAAGCAAGTATTCGTTCTTCATTCTTATTTTTTCGTTCCGCGCTATTATTTAATTCTGATTGTGTCATTTTCCTTTGCTCTACTAATTCTTCTAAACTAGATATAAGCTTTTCCTCAAAAAGGTAAGTGAGTGAACCCTTTTGTATAGACTTGCATGCAGGGTTGTTGCATCTTATTTGAGGATTGGGTCTATCGTAAGAATGAGTTTGTGTTAAAGTGCGTCCACATACTCCACACTTAGCAATACCAGCAAGGGGATTAGTTATAGCTGTACCTTCTTTTCTGGAGACACGTAAGCGCCCTGTATGGGCTTCATTAGCTCTATCAAATAGTTCCTGGCTTACTATCGGTTCGTGAGCATTATCGTGTCTGGTCCATAATTCTGGAGGGAGATTTTTTCTTACCCTTCTCCCGTTACGTTTCGTATGCTTTTGTTTACCCCATACGAGGTGGCCAAGATAAACTTCATTTTTTACTATATAACTTATAGTTGACTGCTCCCAAATATCTTTGTTTGATGGAGCTTTATATCCGGATCGCATAAGATAATCTATTACTTTATAACGTCCAGATCCTTCAGCTAGTAATTCGAATATTTTTTTCACAACAGGAGCTTCTTCGGGATGAGGATAGAGCTTTAGGTTTTCGTCTCTTAAATAGCCATATGGAGGGTTTTTTGCGATATGCCTACCATCTTTTACTGCGCGTCTTCGACCACCTTGCAGACGCTTATTGATCTGTTTTAACTCTTCACGAGCGATAATTGACTTCACGCCAAATAAAAGTTCAGCGCCTTCGGCGTTACAGTCGATGACTTCGGTAGGGGTGATAATGAGTGTTTCGGAATATTTGAAGGCTCGAAAGATGGTTCCTGCGTCGATCATATCGCCACGCCCAAGACGATCTAAGTCCATTACGATTACAGCATCGCATTCCCCGTCTTCAACGTTACGTAGCATTTCTTGTGCTTCGGGTCTTTCGGATAGAAATTCGCCTGATACAATTTCCTCAAAGATTCTAATAACATTATGCTGCTCTCTTCTGACAAGCTCCATGAGTTCACGTTTGTGCTTATCGAGAGTATCAAAAGGCACACCAGTTTCAAGGGCCTTTTTTTCCTCTTCGATATCTTTTCGGCTTTTTCGTAGATGGATAATCACGTCAAGGTTTGTAGGTCTAGTCATCAAATCACCTCTCCGTCCATTATACACATGGTTGTAGAAAAGTAGAGAATAGTAAAATTTTTCATGTTACAATAGCCATGTACAATTGACTAGGCTCTCTCAAGGGTGGTCGGCTCACTCTCTTTTATCCCGATAGGGAAGGGGGTGAGAATATGGAGGTATAAGCTTTGTCTTTAATGCTCATGTTTGGCATGTTCATTTTAGCTCTGCTTACCTACCTAAAAAAGAAATGACCTCCCTTGAGCTTGACAGGCTGGGAGATCATTCTCACTAGTTCTTGAGCCACCCCTTTGCAGGGACAGTCTATTGTATCGACCGTAGGTGTTGGAGCACCTGCGGTCTTTTTTATTATATGCGTACTTGTACTCTTATAATACCATATTCTAGGTATTTATAAAAAGCATTCCAACAATATAAATTCTATTATTAAGAAATGTTCAATAAAATTAATTAAATTTGACTTTTTTTTACATTATGGTAATATCTAGTGGGGATGAAAATTACAAATATTAGAAGGTGATATGATGGTTGCAAAAAAAGGGATACATTACTTTTTATTAGCTTGTTATATACTTGCATTTTCACTGATATTAATCTCATGTGACGATAAAAAAAATTCGGTAGTTCTTGATAGCAATAAATTTAACAACATGTATGAGAATATTAAAAATAATTTTAAACCAGAAGGGTATGTTGAAATTACTGGTGATTGGAAAATTTCAACTATGGTTCCAACACTAGTGGGAGAATCTGAAAAGCAGCATGATGTATTTCAAGAAAATAATAAAACTTTAGTATATAAAAACGAAAAAGAAGGAATTATTGTTCAAATGGGTTTAACGCCTAGTAACACCGAAGCGTTTGAGTGGAAAAACGCAATTAGATATGCACCGAATTTTTATAACTCTCAAAAAAAAGATTATGGGATCTCAGATCATTATAGTGATGTGTATCCCAATACCGAGGTTAATACCTATATTTTCACGGGAAAAGGGCTGAATTTAAGCATAGTTTCTATTTCAGACAAAATAAAAGTACCAAATGGAACTGACCTTTCTGGTGATTTCCTCAATTCTTTCTTGGAGTTTTTAAGTAAACAACCTTAACTATGGTTTTATAGCAAAATTGGCTATGAAATATATAATTTATTTTTAGGAGGATTATTTTTATGAAGAAGAGCAAGGTATTACCTTTATTGGCTTTAGGAGTGGCTTTATTCTCAACTAATGTAACCTCTACTGTATTTGCAGAAGACATTACTACCTATGAAAAAGATAGTAATCATCCAGATAAATATCGTGAGGTGGGCTCTTATAGTGAACCAGAGTCTACTAGAGTGAAGAGAGATACTGGTATTACATATTATGCGGACGGGTATGTTGATGGTACAGCTAAAGCAAAATATTATAAAGATGATAAAAAATTTAAATTGATTCACAGAGAATATGTAACCTTTGTTAAAGGGGTTAAAATTAAGCATGAATATTCTTCGAATGTTAAAGCAGTTGTTGAAAGTGAACATAATTTTAAAGGTGGTGTAGAATTTCCAATCAAAGTAGTAAAAGCGGATTTAGGATACGAGTATGTCTCCAAAACAACTCATATAATTGAAAAAGGGCAAAAAATGAATGCCGAGTTTGATGAACCAGGAGAATATGTTGTAAATATATATGCAGTAGGAAAAGTATACGATATTACTGCTGATTGGAAGGCAGTTAAATACCCTAATAATAAAACTACTGTTCGTGACAGACATATTGGTAGAATCACAGTTCCAACTGAGTACCGTCATACTCAAGTTATTTTAGATAATTAAATGTAAAAGGGCTGGATTAACAATGATTTTCTCTAAAAAAAGAAAATGATCTCCTTTAGCTAACGAGCTAGGAGATCATCTTCAAGTAAATTTGACCCAATTTGAAACGTTGACCGTAGGTGTTGGTAGCACTTACGGTCTTTTTTATTATATCACGAACTAATTATTCCTGTTAGACAATAGAATTTGCAATCTCATAGCGCTCATAAATAAAGGTCACGATGGTACTAAAGCAGAAGGTAATATTGTAATCATCGCTCGAAAATAAATTAAGGTAAAAGCCGGCTGCTTAGTGTTGCAGTCGGCTTTCTTTATGAGATTCTTTAGTTTTAGACAAAATTGCTATAAACGAAAACCAGCCTTTAACAAATACGAATCCTATCACACCACCTACTACATTAAGAATGATATCATCAATATCAAAGAAGCCAACTCGAATTACTAATATCATTGAATTCATTAAAAGGCTAAGGGCTAGAGTAAACACAAAATTTCTTGACATGTTATTTATCGAGCTAAATAACAAAGGAATCAGAATTCCAATAGGAATATAAAGTAGAATCTTCCCTAGTAATTCAAAGCGATTGTAGGATTCAAAGTGTGTAAAAAAAGAGATGATAGTATCAAACGGAATCAAACTTATTTCAAAGTAACTACCATGTAAACGTATTGTTTTTAGAAGAATGTATAGTAGATAAAGGGGGAGGATAAAGAAAAGCGTGTTATACAGGAGTAGATTCTTTTTAATCATCGTAATAGAACGCCTCCTTAACGTAATTAATTAAAAAACAAATCTTACATATCAGGCAAAGTATACCAAAAAACAAGTAAAATTCTAATTAGAGGGAATAGTTTTATTATAACGTATCATATTTAGATAAACCTATGATACAGAGGGCAAACCTCCTAGAAATAAAAAAAGCGCATCCAAAAAGGTGCGTTTTTTATGTTGCAATCGACTTTAATTACCTTACTAATTCGCTAGTGTTGCATAAAAATCCTTTTTTTTTATTTTATGCAACCCACTTGGATTTTTTTGATAAACTGCTATAATTTTCTTATTACAATAGATCAGTACTCTTTTTGTGGTTGGTTCATCCCCAGAAAGGGGGTGAGCTTATGGCGGTAACTCACGAAACTCTTTCTCTATTGTTCCAGTTTGGAGGCTTCATTGTGTCCATACTGGGACTAGTCGTGACAATTGTCGTTGTTCTGAGACAAACTGTAAAATGATGACTATAAACATCATTTTGTTGAATATTGCTTACATTTTATACTACAAGACTTACTTCTTGCCTATAATATAAAAGACCGCTGGTGCTGCAACACCAATCGGTCTTGTTAATTACAATAGTCTGTCCTTTCATTTGGGCCGGCTCATGATGAAATTTTAAGGCCGCTACTAAAAACTTACTCGTTGCCTAGTAGACGGTCTAATTTTACTTCAAGTCTTATCTGTCCTAACTTACAAAAGATAGATATTTAAAGTGGCTTATCCTGGAAACTCATAGTAAACTAATAGTATTACAATAGATCGGTGCTCCTCGTTGGCGGTCGGCTCATCCCCAAGGGAAGGGGGTGGGCGAATGGTAATTACTCACGAAACGCTTTCTTTACTGTTCCAGTTTGGAGGCTTTATTGTGGCCTTGCTGGGATTAGTCGTGACAATAGTGGTTGCCTTGACCAAAAAAAAGTAAGACCGCCATCGAGCCCTCAGAAGCTTTAGCGGTCTAACTATCTTAGAATTCCATATGAGCCGCCCCATTGGGGACAGTCTATTGTAATAAACCGTAGGTGCGCCAACACCTGCGGTCTTTTTAATTATAAGCAAGGTGATTTAAAAATATTCAGTTGATATGATTTTCGTATCAATACTTTTATTATAAACGTATTGGAAAAAACCGCAACAGTAAAGTTAGGTGTGATTTTCTTCTACCTGTTATTCGAACAGCTTCCAACAAATTCATTATATATTTTTATACATTATTATGGGCGGCTCACTCCTATATTCTTTATAGGAAGGGGATGAGATCATGACAGTAACCAGCTTTCTACTAATGATTTATATAATCAAATTAGTAAATATAAATAAATAATTGGTTATAAAGTAAAGAACAACGAAGGAGAGGAGCATATTTATCAAGGCCTAAATTATAAACAATTTAAAAATAAAGGAGAACACATATATTGTACATGACTAAAATGTATTTCCTTTATTTTTTATTAAAGCCCAAGTTTTAGCTTTAAAATAAATTTTATTCAAAAATATTCATCAAACTCATATTCTGCGACATAAAAAAAGAATCATTTTGAATGGATTAAATGAACATTCCATTTTATAAACAAGTTTGATTAAAAATCACTTAGAATTCTTTAATCTAAAAGAAATGAAACGATATAACTTTCTTTAAAAACAGTATATTTTAAATTCCCATTTTTGAAAATTTAGATATGCCTCTCAAATCCCATTTCATGTATATCCAGATTAATTTGGTACATCCTATTTGTGAGCCATCATAAAACACCATTCTGGGCTAGAGTGCACACTACCGTTGCTACTCTTCGAGATATGAATGACGATTCCACTGACATCAGAAGTCGTCCGGATGTCTGTAGTCTTGAAGCCCCAAAGGTGACCTCCCCAGATCCGGTATGGATTAGAGGGAGATATGAGTAAGGCTACATAATCCATACGGAGGTAATGCAAGGTGAATACAAGTAAATCCTCGGAGGAGAAACCAACGGTTTTAATGTTTCAACCCCTTCCATTAGATTTCTTCGATGACGAACGCATTTCAAATTGGGAAAAGCAAAAATGTGAGGAATTTGGCCTATCCAGTGATTCGGCGAGACGCAATCCTAGCGTTTCGTACTGTCAACATGGTGACCACTACCATGCTTGCGACAGTGATGAGGTCTGATTTCAAAAGAGGTTGTGTGGCAATTGTGAGTCACCACAACGATCTTCATGCACATGCTGTTCAAAGAGAATTAGAAACATATATGGATATACAGTGTCATATTATTCCTAGTGATCGAATATCTGAGAGTGGGCAGCTAACGTGGACGAACCTTAACGAGCGAGAAAATTCTTCCGTGTTGCCTACTTACGACGGACAAGGGATAGATATAAGAGAGATTGATACGATCTGGTATCGTCGTGGTTTCGTACCCCAGGAAGTAGGGATGAACGGTGATCCAACACGCATAGACGCTACAAAAGACGTGATCAATAATAGTTCTAATTGGGCATTGTATGGTCTCCTTCTTAGCAATTTCAGGGGCAAGTGGATCAATGATCCTAGCTCTAATCGTATCGCCGAGAACAAAGCAGTCCAACTCAAGGTTGCACGAGAGGTTGGCTTGGTCACTCCAAGAACATTAATTAGCAGTGACCCTGTTGAAGTAAGAAAATTTTGTTCACTGCTCAATAATCAGGTTGTTGTGAAGCCAATCCGACCCTGCCGTTACACACCAATCGTAACCCAAAAGCTCAGACCTGAACATCTTGCGTCAGATGAGTCTATTCGACTCTGTCCAGCTATATATCAGGAGTACATACCTGGGGATCGTCATTTGCGAGTTCATGTATTCGGTGATCTCATCCTCGCTAGCTCCATAGAGTCAAGTAGTTTGGACTGGAGACCTGACATTGATTTTAAATGCCACAGTTACGATTTAAGTGAAACGCTCTCCTCGAAGATTCGTCAGGTTGTACAAGCACTAAATCTATGTATGGGAATTGTCGACTTAAAACTAGACGGTGAGGAGCCCATTTTTCTTGAAATTAACCCGCAGGGGCAGTTCCTCTTCGTTGAAGCCTTGAGTGATGCACCACTAACTGCCGCTATGGCTAAATTCCTGTACTCAGAGTCACTGGCAGCTCGCTTAGTATAGCTAGATTCCATAACATACCAGTGCAAGCAAAACCGCCCAAAATTAGGGGCGGTTTTGCTTGCAATTGCCATTTTTACAAACGCCGGTTAGATGGTGAAAACAAGTATAAATGACTATTTTATAGGCGAGAGGATTTATTTTTTATAACACCATATTATGGGAATTCGGTATCATTTAATTAATGAATATTTAGGTGGATTGAAAGTATTTGGAAGGGTAAAATGTTAATTGAAGTGAAAAAATCATCATCGGGGAAATGTTATGGATATTTTGTTATATCTGGTGTTTGGTGTGCTGGACCAAATGGCTGTCATGATTATTGCTTTTAAGATGTTCCGGTTTCCTGTTTTAAGCTATATAAGAGATTTTTTACTAATTGCAAGTGTTTTATCACTAATCTCTTATTTTAATAGGTTTATACTGGATATTCCTCAATACGATACTGGTATACAGTACATAGCACTAGTTATATTCTTTAGACGATTGTTAGTGTTTAGATTATACGAGGCTACATTGGTTACAGTTGCAGGATGCATAGCCTTTACAGGAATACAATTTATAGCACTTTCCTTGCTTTTAAAAACCAGTTTGGTATCTCTTAATGATCTAGGGCAATTTACAGAACTAGGAACGTTTATCATACAGTTTGTTGCAGATGCTTTAGTAGTGCTGGTTGCGTGGTTGCTGAAAGTTTTAAATCTAGGCTATAGTTTTATTTCTCAGCCTCCGCATAGCATGACTTACAAGCCAGAAATGAACAAGTTATCATTCTTATTAATCTTAGCAGTAGGGCTGTCAGTATTTGTTTTAATAACAGTTTTATATGTATTGATCATGAGCAAAGCTAATACATTTATTATATTGGGATATGTATTGATTCCACTTGCTATTCTATTATGGCTACTAAGGAAACGGGATTACTTATGATTGAAAAAATTTCGAAGAAAATTGCTATATTAATTAATAGAACAGATCCTGCTCAAACAAGCAGTGTTGCTGTATTAACTTATTCTATATCTGTAACCATAAATTTTATTGTGGTCTTGATGTTTTCAATTTTGTTTGGTTATCTATTGGGAAAATTGGCTGATACAATGATGGCTTTATTTTCTTTTATGATACTGAGAGCCTTTTCAGGAGGGTATCATTTCAAATCGTTAGATGGATGTGCAGTAGTTACAGTAGCTATCATGTCTATTATTCCGAACATTCCTATGACACCTATAGTTACTATTACATTAACTGCAATTTCAATGATTCTGGTACTGTTACTGGCTCCAAATAATGTGTACGACGAAGTAAGAATACCTAAGGAGAGGCATTTATTTCTAAAGGTAATGTCACTTCTGATTATTTGTTTTAATTTTATTCTTTATTCTCCAATATTATCTTTGTCGTTCTTTGTTCAATCTATTTTATTACTCCCTAAAAAGGAGGTGACATCATGATGAAAAGCAAAACGGCAATTACACTATCTAAAATTTTTTCTGCACTTGCAGGTGTATATGTAGTTAGTTTCAAGTTTACGATTGGTAGCCCTGAGGTACCAACAGAATTAAAAAATAAGCGAGTGTAATCTATGACAATGTTTTCGGGTATTCGTTTTGGAACCAATGACATTGAAGAGTTTAGCATTGAAGAGGTCAATAAGGTCGACCTCTTCAGACCCAAAAATTCGAAAAATGGTATATTGCAATACCACACCAATAATGGAAAATTTCTCGGACTATCAACCCTTGAGGATGTTTGGCAAAAGTGGGGAAAGTTCGGTTTTATGCAGTTAGATCCCGTAAATGTGGTAAATCTATACGCAATAAAATATATAGTAGATGATTCATTTTCAATACGAGCATATTTTGAAGATGGGACATATGCTACAGTATCAAGGCCAAAATATAAGCAAATTGAACAATTGGGAATACCAAAAAGGGACCATCCAGATTAAATCGGATGATCCCTTTTTGGTATTTTAGGAATAATATTATAATTTCTATAGATTGTGATGTCAAGATAAATCGTCCCGGGTCAATTGTTGTACAAAAATCGCAAAATTCGACAAAAAATTCATTTGTTAAGTGATACCATTTTTTACAGAAATAAAATTTTAGTAAAGAAATATCTAAAACCACTTTATCACTCAAGATAGACTTTTAATACGAAGGGAGATCATTCGATGGTAGATTCTAAACAAATAAAAACCTCTAATTTAACCCAACAGGAAGTGGAGTGGGTTAAGGTGGTTCTTAAGTGTCAGGATGATGATCCCAAAGCTAAGGAATTGATTGAGAAAATAAAAAAAAGCCGTTCGCTATTTATTAGTTGAACGGTTTTTTGCTTTTAAACCCTCAGCAAAAATTCTTGCTTGGTTAATAATAATAGTTCTTTCCTCAGGTGGAAGCTGCATGAGGTCATCAAGTAATTCTTTGATTTCACCTGTTACGGTAGGGTCTTTAGTATAATCATAATTTTCTTCCTGTCTTCCTAACAAGTAATCAATCTTGACATTAAAAAAGTCAGCTAATTTTTGGAGGGTTTCATTATCTGGTTCTCGCTTATTTTGCTCATACATTGCATATGTAGTACGTGCAATACCAATTTTCAATGCGACATCTTCCTGACGCAAATTCCTTCTAATCCTTTGTTCTTTTAAGCGCTGACCTAACATATAAAGCACCTCCCATATTGTAATTATAGCTACACAAAGAGTGACATTAAATTCATGTCACGAAAAGTGTAATTAATCATTGACATGTCACGAGTGTGTATTAAATTAGTAATTGAGATACACGATTCGTGACATTGCGGGAGGTGAACTATGAGACATTGGATGATTAAGAAACGTGTTGAACTCAATTTTACACAAGAACAAGTCGCTAACAGAGCTGATATTGCAAGAACAACTTATGCAATGATAGAACAAGAAAATCGTACGCCAAGTGTTAATGTTGCTAAGAAAATAGCAAGAGTATTAGGAGTAGATTGGACAATTTTTTTTGAAGAAAAATGTCACGATTCGCGTCACGGAACGCAAAAACTAGCTTGAAAGCAGTTAAGGCTTCAAAGAAATACAAAGAGAACCGACCTATCGTAATCACATCCATTGAGACGCATTTCTCCATAAATAACAACGGATAGGACAAACTTCCTCACACATGTACATAGATACAGGGTGGGATAGAGATGATTCAAAATAACCAGTATAGGAGTGATAAGAATGTCAATTACAACTCAACAAGAAGTAGAAAAAACTATTGTTATTTTATGCGGATGGGTCAACGAGCGAGTTACAGGTACATGCTCGGAAGAACAAAGAGAAATCCTTCCGAGCGTAATACAAAGTATTTCTGGTTTAGTTGAAGCGATTAAAAACTAACTGCGTGTACCTGAAAGGAGAAACCAAATGTCAATATCATCTAGGGTTGTCCCATTAACATCACCACATATACATAGGTCAAGAGGTGATGGGAGAATGGAAAAATTCGGTCCATGGTTCAAAGTACTACGTGAATCAAAAAAGATGACGGTTGATGAACTATCTAACATCTCAGATGTAAGTATTGATTACATCACAGAGATGGAGGAAGAAGAAAGATTTTTGATTGAACCAGAAGCATTTAGGAAGTTAGCCAGCGCTTTAGAAATGGACTTTGTAGACCTCATATCCAAAGCAAGCTTCTTAGCCAAAAGAGAAGATCGACCTTTATATGTAAAAAAACTCGGATTAACGACAGTAAAAATCAGATCTGCACTTCCGTTTATGACACCAGATGAAAGAGACAAGTGGTATGACGATAATTCTGATCTGCCAGAAGTGAAGAACTATCGTAGAGCTTTAGCCGAAGCAAATATTTACATTCACGAAAGAGAGCAACAAAAAAATGCAACAACAGCTTAAATGCCCAGTATGGGCATGGTGGACAAGCTTACAAAAATTCCCCCAGGTGAGCAGCCCGAGGGAAAGCATGAAAGATGAACACAACTTAATTGTAATGCCTGATTAAGACGAAAGGGAGACTATTTTCATGGCGATTCAACCAAGTTTTATGTGGAATTTCGGGGAGTTTTTACGACATTTCAGGGTTAACGGAGGTAATCACGACTTTTCAACGCAAGTCAAACTTGCTAAACACTTATGTGTCGATCCTAAGAAAATTTCCAAAGTGGAATGCGAAAACGAAAGCATTGATGTTGAAGTAGCAGCTAAGTGGTGCAAAGCAGTGGGATGGTACGAAGGGCTAGACCTACTATCAAGCAAGATTGGTCTTGATCCCTTCGGGCTAGTCCCAGTAAATCCAAAGCTTAACGAAAATGTCTTAGCAGCACTGAATAACTTACATACACAACTTACAGAAGCGTTACGAGCAGTAGAGAAATTGCAGGAAGAGGAACGCAAAGCCCAACCAGCAATAGCAAGGGGAGTATACAAGCCAAACAAAAACATGGTGATGTACAAGAAAGAAATTGCTGATTGTATCCCTGCTGTAAAAACATTCTTCTATGCTAACGAGCGACAAAACAGAATTGGGATGAAAGAAATAGGGGCTTTATGGAACCAGCAAGCTTTAGATGATCTTGTTGCAATGCCAAGGCTTGATGAGTTAAGAGCTTCAGTAGCTCTTTGAAAGGAGGTGAAAAGGTGAAAGAAATGCTGGATGGTTTGGACGAAGAGGAGCTATATCACATTGTAAATGGGATGCTCGATCAATCTGAGATAAGCCTCCAGAATGGCGATCCTATTGACGCTAAAAAGAAGCAAATCATAGCAGAAAAGGTTTTAAACATTAAGTTATCAAGACAAGCTGAACAAATTGAAAGAATCCTGAAAGGGAGGTGAAAATGTGAGCATCGAGACTGCTGAAAGAAAGCTTCTGTTCTATCAAAGAATGATGGTCATTGCCAAAACAGATGGAGACAACATCGCTTACGAAATTTATAGGCAGATCACTCGTGAGATTGAAAAAACGATAAGAGAGCATGAAAAAACCGCCTGCGACCAACAGACGGCATCTTAACAAAAATTTGTACCTCTACAATATCAAATAATCGGAGGTTGGACAAGCATGGAACGAAAAATCGGAACCGTTCAAATGGAACTAAACGAACAAAATCGTGCTATCGAGCGCTTGTATACAGAAATTAGATCAATGGATGAAGACATGCGAGCTTTAGAAGAAAAGTTAAACAAGATCAGCAGAGAGCTTGCTGAAATGGAATCAACAAGAAGTGGTTTACGGGAAGAGTTATGGCGCCGCGAAGATTATGTAGCAGCCTTAGTACGGGAGGGAAAACAATATGCCAGCATTGCATGATTTTCCACAACATGTAGAGCGTGTTGAACCTGATCGTCAAGGGTATCTCCTGCATGGTATTAAAGCCTTTAATGAACCGGGGGATGAGTTACGGGAGAAGGTAGAAAGCATTAGTGATGATTTAAAATACCTAACCTCATCTTGGGAGGAATTTTCAACAGAACAAAACCTTGAATACCTAGTGGATGTAAAAAAACACTTTGACCACGTGATGAAGCTCTACGGAGGTGTTGGGCTATGAGGCTGTATGATCTTGCTGGTGCTTATGCTGAGGTTGCACAAATCATATTGGATGATGAGACGCCAACAGAGGCTCTAGTCAACACTCTACAATCCCTAGAGGACGCTATCGAAAACAAGGCTGATAACATTGCCAAAATGGTTCGTAATATCGCAGCTGAGGTAGAGGCGATTAAACAGGAAGAGGCTCGTCTAGCTGAACGCAGGAGACGCCTAGAAAAGAAGCAGGAGGGCTTAAAACTCTATCTGAAGGAGCAACTAGAGGTTGCTGGAGTACAAAAAGTCAAAACACCGATTTTCACTATTTCAGTTAGAAAAAGTCCTGGTTCAGTACAGGTGGTAAACGAAATTGAAATTCCTCAAATGTTTTGGGTAACACCACCGCCTATTCTGGATAAAAAGTCGATGTCAGAACGTTTGAAATCAGGTGAGGAAATACCAGGGGTAACGCTAGTAAAAGGTACTTCCTTACAGATCAAATAGGAGTGAGAACATGAGTGTATACAAGAAGATTCTCGCTGTCATGAATGATGTGTCCTATCTCCAGAAAGATGACAAAGTGGAGTTTAAAACAACGAAATATAAGGCTATTTCAGAAGAAAAGGTAACGTCTGCTGTTGGACAAGCAATGCGGAAACATGGGCTTGTGATAATCCCTATCCATCAAGAGCATATCAAAACGGATCAGCTTACCACAGTAAATGTTCGGTACCGGATTGTTGATGTAGATACAGGAGACAGTATAGAAGCTGTTTCAAGTGGAACAGGGGTAGATACACAAGATAAAGGTGTAGGTAAGGCTATGACATATGCCTATAAATATCTGCTTCTAAGAACCTTTGCAATCCCTACAGGAGAAGACCCAGACAAAGTAAGTTCTGCTGAATTAGATGAAAATAAGGCAAACACTCAATCAAAGGCTCAACCGAACGTTAACGACAGTAAAGAAGCTGTATTAAAAGCTAAGTGGCAGTTGCTTGCCGGCTCGTTAAACGGGTTTGATGATTGGTATAAAACAGAACGATCAAAAGGAAAAACGGATGAACAAATTGAGAGATTCTTAACAGAAAAGATGAAAGAAAAGGGGGTTGCATGATTTGAATAGGGTCATTCTCATCGGGAATCTTGCACGAGATGTTGAGATGAAATACACCACAAATGGAGTACCGGTTGCTACATTCACATTGGCAGTTAATCGGCGTGTTCAGAACGGACATAACGAAGCAGATTTCATCAATATCGTGGTTTGGAGACAGCTTGCCGACCTATGCGCTAATTATCTATCAAAAGGGAAGAAATGCGCGTTAGAGGGACGTATACAGGTTCGTAGCTATGATGATCAGGATGGTAAAAAACGATTTGTCACTGAGGTTATAGCAGAAAATGTACAGTTCCTAAGCAGTAAAGATGGACAAGCTCAACAGAGCAATAAGAGTTCGTTGGATGACCCTTTCGCTAGTGACAAACCAATCAATATTTCAGATGATGACTTACCTTTCTAGGATGGTGATAAGCATGGGATTGTTTGATGAAGTAAGAGCCGTACCAAAGCCAGATTACAAGCGTAGAACGAAAAAACGGGTAGATCAGGGGAGAATTACTCCCCAGGTCTACAAAGAAGTAATGGAGCGAGACAAAGGGCGTTGTGTGCTGTGTGGTAAGACGACATGGTTACAAGCACATCACATCATTTTTAGAAGCGAGGGAGGCACTGGAGAGGCTCATAACCTTGCTTTAGCTTGCGGACCATCTACTCAAACAGGCACGTGTCATTGGAAGGCTCACCACACGAAAGAAGGGCGTCAAGCGTTTCGGAATTATCGAGAGAAAGTATTGCTTCCGTACTACACAAATGGAGCATCGTAGGGGTGAGGACATGATCAAATGGCTGAGACTTTATCCAGAAATATTAGTTGACCCGAAATTACGAAGATTAAACGCAACACAGAAATGGTTATGGATTGCAGCTATGTGTGAGGCATCTAATTCAACAGATCGAGGCAGATTATTCATCGCTGATGGCATTGAATACACCGATCAAGATTTAGCCCATGTTGCTGGCCTAACAGCATCAGAATTAGATCAAGCAAATGGTTTTATTGAAATGTGTGTCACGCTCAAAATGATGGAGCGTCACGCCGATGGTAGCGTGACATTGATCAACTTCATGAATCGACAATACGAAAAATCATCTGATAAACCGGAGAACACACGAGAGAGAAAAAGGAAGCAACGGGCTAAAGAAGCAGAAGAGAAGAAAAAGCAGAAAAAATCAGAAGAGAAAAAAGCTAATGATGACGCTGGTTCTACTGATTCTAAGCGTGACGGTCACAAGGCAAAAGAAGGTAAGTCACAAGATGTCACGCCAAGTCACGCTATATATACAGATACAGATTCAGATACAGAACCAGATACAGATAATACTACACCCCCTATATCCCCCTTAGGGGAAGTGGTGGAGGTAGGCGGTAGAGATTTGTATGTTTTAAACAGTGTCCTTGACCAATACAAAAAATATTTCGTTTTCGAGCCAACTTTCATCATGACGGAACTCTTACATAGTTACCTCGATGACGGAATAGAAATGTCAGCTATTGCTTGGGCTATGAGGGAAGCAGCAGAGAAAGGCAAGGATTGGAACTATTGCAGAGGCATTATTAATAAATTCCCATCAAGAGGTATTAAGACAGCCGAACAGGCTGAACAGAATAAGGAAGATCATGAACGTTCCAAAGCAGAGAAGGCTAACCATTTGCATGTTGTACAAGGCAAAAAAGGATATGGCAATAGACCAGTTCTTCAAGATAAATACCCAGCTGCTGTTCAACGCCAGATAGATCGGGAGCAACAAGAACAGCCAGCACTTCTCCAGCAAAAACAAACCATCATGGATGATCCTGAGCTAAAGGAATTATATGAGTCCCTGAGAGGAGAGAAACGCGCATGAATCAATTAGTATTTATTAAAAACAACCAGGTAGTTACTGATAGTCTGACAATCGCTGAGGTATTCGAGAAGCGTCATGCTGATGTACTTAGAGATATTGACGTTCAGATTGAGAAATTAGACCAAGCAGGAGAAAGTGAGTGGGGTCTACGCAACTTTGCACACACCCAGTATCAGCACCCACAAAACAAACAATGGTATCCCAAATATGACCTTACTGAGGATGCTTTTGCTCTAGTAGCCATGAGTTATGTAACACCAGAAGCAATGAAAATGAAAGTGAAGTTCCTGGAGCAGTTCAAGCAGATGAAGGAGCAAATAAATAACCCTTTAGCTGGTATGAGTAAAGAGCTTCAATCCATTGTGATGATTGATAAACGGACGGTAGAAATCGAAAATAGATTGTTCAATCTTGAGCAAACAAAGACAGTAGATTACAGCCAGCAGCAAGTTTTAAATTCGCTTTGCAAGCGCAGAGTGATGGAGATTATCGGTGGTAAACAAAGTCCAGCATATAAACAAATCGTGTTCAAAGTGTTTAAAGCAGCATGGAATGAGTACCAGGAATATTTTGCAGTTAACTCTTACCGGAACACTGCAACTAAAGATTTCGAAAAAGCAAAAGAGTTTTTACAAAGATGGACACCACGTGGCAAATTGCTTCGGGAAATTGAAGAGGCGAATGGTCAGATGAACATGTTCGCTGGATTCAAAGGAGCGTAGAAATGAACAACGAGAAAGCAGTATTAGCTATACAAATTACTTACTTTAAAAATTATATCCATGAGTTAGAAGAAGATATCAAAAATGTGCAGTATGACTACTCCAGAAGAATCCTAGAGGGCAGTCTTACAGATTATCAGAAGGGCTTGGCAGAGGTTCAAGCTAGATGGGAGGCACTAGATGCGAGAGGCAAAGTATCAGGCTTGGTTTGATGGTGAAATGATCTCAGATTGGTACCCAAGAACGCAATTTAGAATCTGCACAGGTTGGGATAACAAGATCGGGCTAGAGACGTTTTCCACCATGGAAGAAGGCATTTTTAATGGGGAGCCAGTGACCCTTCCTGTTTGGAAAAGTACAAATGGAGCAAAGTTACGCCAATACACCGGACTCTATGACAAGAACGGTAAAGAGATTTATGAAGGTGATATTGTTCTTAGTCGAAGTGAACCAGCAACAGGAACGGTGGAATTTTCATATGGAAGTATTATTGTTGATTGGCATGGACCCGATATTGACGATCTGAGAGATTATCACGAATTCCTTGAAGTAATCGGTAATATCTACGAAAATCCAGAGCTACTGGAGAAGGCAAAAAAAGCCCTCTACCTTTTTAGGGGCATGGGATTTTAAGCATTAGACTTCAAATGGAGGTTCCATGAAAACCATCTTAATAAATGATATTCAAATTATGAAAGACTTGGGGACGTTTACAGAAAAATTGCTGGATAATCGCAAGTGAAGCATTGAAAGAATCTTGAGCAAACGGAGGGAGAGCATGAGAATGAACACGAGCTATGCAAATAGAGGAATGGTATTTGAGCAAATGCTAGAGCTAGCAAATAAGCAATACGAACGAAAAGATATTGCAGTAATTAAAAAACTCCACACTCCTGTAAAGGTGTTGAGAACAGAAGGGACTAACATCAAGAAAGCTGTTTATGGTTCAAAATCTACAGTCGATTATTACGGAGTATACAAAGGCAGGGCCATCTATTTCGAGGCAAAGTCTACTAAGAGTCATACAAGCTTTTCACTAGCAAACATCGGTGATCACCAGTTAGAACATTTGGCAAAGACGGAATTAAATGGCGCCCTGTGCTTCTTTCTAATCGAGTTTGCAAGTAAGAGGGAGGTTTACTTTGTCCCTTACTCATTCATTCAAATGTACGTGCTTAACGCCCGTCTAGGAGGTCGGAAAAGCATACCTTATGATGAGTTCGAAGTTTACGCTTACTTGGTTCAGAAATCTCAAAGGGCCTCACTGGATTACCTGGTATACGTAGATCGGATGATGGGAGTTGCTTGAAAGGGCACGTTAGCTAGAACTACTCAATAAATCAAGAGGAGTGAGCCTTAATGGATATACAGGACAATCAAATAGTTAAAGAAATATTAAACAAAGAGCAAATAGATTGGCAGAAACAAGTCATTCGTAAGGAGATGGACACTGATGGAAATTAGCCTAGAGACGCTCTTTGAAAAACAAAAGCAGCTAGATGATTACATCATCAAGAAGAAAGGTTTAGATACATTGCCAAAGCAAGAGTTGCTAAATAATACAGTGCTTGCTTTACAAGTAGAGATTTGCGAACTAGCGAATGAATGGCGTGGGTTTAAGCATTGGTCAGAGAATCGGGAACCACGTTACGAGAGAAAATGCCATGCATGCAAAGGTGAAGGAAAGTTCGTACAGGTAGATATATGCGGATATTGTGACGGAACCGGTGTAGAGGCTAGGCCACTTCTTGAGGAATACGTTGACTGCTTACACTTTTTCCTTAGCATAGCAAGACAACTTGGATTATCAACAGATGACTTATATGCATGGGAAGACCAGTTGGAAGGAGAAACAACAATACTTTTAACTGAACTGCTGATGAATGTTGGTCAAATCATCGGAGATCAGATATTCGCGAATAAACCAAAAGATGTTTTTCAACACAGACGCGAACATTTTAGAGCATCACTTTTCATCTTCTATAACCTTGGAGAACAAAGACTTGGTATCTCTTATGAAGATATGGTACAAGCCTATCTCGATAAATGGCAAATCAATATACAACGTCAGGAGAGTGGATATTGATGGGCTACGGCTTTACATGGATAGAGATTGACGAGGCTCAGGCGTTGCGAGAGTGGGCGGAGAAAGCGAGTGGGGATTGATGGGGGCTGCTCTCAGGGAAATCGTAGTTGATAACTTTGCTGGCGGTGGTGGTGCATCAACAGGAATTGAGCTGGCTACTGGACGGAGCGTTGATATTGCCATCAATCATGACGAAGATGCAATTGCCATGTATCAGGTGAACCATCCGGATACGGAACATTATTGTGAATCAGTTTGGGATGTAAACCCTGTAGAAGCAGTGAAGGGGCGACCTGTAGCACTTTGCTGGTTGAGTCCAGATTGCAAGCATTTTAGTAAGGCCAAGGGTGGAAAGCCCAAAGAAAAGAGTATTAGAGGGCTGGCTTGGGTTGCACTACGTTGGGCAGCCACAGTCAAACCACGGGTAATCATTCTGGAGAACGTGGAAGAGTTTAAGACATGGGGGCCATTGCTTAAAGATGGGAAACCAGACCTAAAGAAAAAAGGACACACGTTTAACTCATTCGTGAATGCGTTGAAACGGCAAGGGTACCAGGTTGATTGGCGAGAGCTTAGAGCTTGCGACTATGGCGCTCCTACTATTCGAAAAAGATTTTTTATGATAGCCCGTTGTGATGGGCGTCCAATTGTATGGCCTAAACCAACGCATGGTGATCCGAGAAGCCTAGAAGTTCAGGCAGGTAGGCTGGAACCATGGCGGCCAGTTGCTGAGGTAATTGATTGGGCCATACAACCCCCATCAATCTTTGAAAGAAAAAGGCCACTGAAAGAAAATACAATGCGTCGGATTGGGCGGGGGATTGGAAAGTTTGTAGTAGAACCCGAAATGCCTTTTCTCGCTCCTATTCCAGCCAAAAATAAAGATCATAAGATTCGAGTAGCAGCCTTTCTTGCTCAGTATCACACAGAAACCACAGCAAATGAAGCTAGAGGACAAGCTTTAGATAAACCAATTATGACACTTGATACCTCGAACCGATATGCGCTAGTGACTGTGTACTTTGCAGAACAGCAGATCGAGCAATCTAACCACGTAAAAGCTTTTCTGATGAAATACTACGGTTCGGACACAGGACAATCTTGCACAAAGCCGTTACACACAATCACAACGGTAGATAGATTTGGTTTAGTTACAGTTCATTATCAAAACAATCGAATTACTGATATCGGGATGCGAATGTTAGAACCGCACGAACTCTTTGCCGCACAAGGGTTTCAGCCAGAATACATTATTGATCGAGATATTCACGGGAAGTCTCAAACAAAGAAATCAAAAGTAGCAAGGTGTGGAAACTCAGTTCCACCACCGTTTGCAAAACACCTGGTCAAAGCAAATTTACCAGAGCTGTGCGCTGGATCGGGTAGAGAGCTAAAATTCGAGCGATATAAACAAGCTGCAGGTCAGATGAGCTTTTCAATGTAAGGGTGAGCCAGCTTCACCAAACACTAAATGCACGACATGATACTGCCGCACAGGTAGATCAGGAAACGCAAACCGAACGTTATCGCTGTTTGGGATAGGTTCAACTTCAAAAGGGATGCTGTGTAGTCGAAACTTTCGAATTAGCCTAGCAGATCGGCTACACGGCACGATATGATCATTTAAAAATTGCTGATTCCGCGACGACTTAGTCACCTGACGCGTTACTCATAAATGCTATCGGCATTTTCAGCGCGGATCATCTCGGACTTGACCGTTTTTGTATGTGTTCCTTCTTTTTCAGCATTGGCTAATCCCTTAGTTTTTAAAGTTTTCTCTTGGTTCTTTAAGTCACCTTTGTTTGTTGTTTCATCCATGCAAATCCCTCCTCATTAAGAATAAGGTTAGTGTTATCCAAAAGGGGTCACAGTATGTTTTATCTTTACAAAGCAAAGAGTGTAGGGAGGAAAGGAGGATTTACCGTGACAAGAACAAGATTTGAAAGCGAGTCGAGTTTAGTCTACAGATGTTCCGAATGCAAAGCATTGATTTCGGCTTTCACAACTAAATGTCCATATCACAGCGAGGATAAAAAGAAAGCGAAGGAAAGCAGCTTATCACAATAGTTAGGGAGAAAACACAATGACCAGTAGATCATTTGGGACAAAAATAGGAGGGCAACAAATGGAACGGATTTATTGCACATATGCAGATACTGAAGTGGCAAGCCTTTACACACATGTTCAATGCCCGTATTGCAATCATGAACAAAACAAACTTGACATGGACGAATGCGGAAAAATCTATGTCATTGAGTGTGAAGAGTGTGAAGAGTGTGAAGAGCAATATGAAGTGTACTTTGATGCAAGTTAACACATAAATCAGGTTGAGGAACTCGCTTAACAAAATAGTTAGGGAGGAATCACAATGACCGAACAACAGATCATTGTAACACTGGCAACTAAGGTTATGGGGTGGGAGCAAAAGAATTTACCGAACAACGATGTTGGATTACCGTATTACGCAGAATATTGGATCAATGGAGAAGGTTTGAAGATAAAGCCAGTAAACTTCTGGAATCCTCTGCACAGCCTGGCAGATGCCTTTGAAGTGGTAGATAAGCTACTAAGCCATTTTTATATATTTGAGCTTTTGGGTTGTGAGGTTGGATGGGTTGCAATATTTAAGCTTATAGACGGGAATCTTAATTATCCAAAAATGTTTGAAGGTACAGGAAAAACTAGGGAAAAAGCTATTTGCAAAGCTGCTATGGAAGTGGTTGCTGAACACAATGGAAAAAACACTTCTCATCGAGAAGTGTAAGAAGTGAAGTTGATTCTTACTCTTTTACATCAATTTCCCAATCTTCTGAACCTATAATATATCCTTTCTCTACAGAAAATCGAAGGGTATATTTTCCTGGTTCTTGGAAGAAAACTGTCCCTTCATATCCATCCTCATAAGGTTGCATTACAAAGTTCACATTTTGGTTATTGTCAATGTAAGTTACTTTTACAAGTGCATTCCGTAACGGCCTATCATTGTAAAACAAATTGCTCGCTACATTAATTGGAGTTTTGGCTACAATTCCATTGGCAGAACCGGCTTGTAAGTTCCATCCAAATTCATTTCTTTGGGCTGGTGATGGGCCAAGTAAAAAACTTGCAGGAATTAAAAGTGCAAATAAGAGAGGCAGAACAACTATTAAGTTTCCAGATTTAAAAAGTTTTTTGTTCAAAATGAATTACCTCCGATTCAAGTCCTGATAATGCTTCCACTAATATGGACGAAGGTAATGGTAATTAGTTACAGTTTCATTCAAAATTTTTAACAAATCACACGCTGTGATAAGTAGGAGGTTAGCGAGAATGGTCAACCTAATCAAAATCGAGAAACTAGAGGAAATGACGAAATATGAAGATCCAAGAACCTCTGAAATTCATCATGGGTGTAAAAAATGGACAAGAGGCGTACCTATCATTTTGGTTCATGAAGATGGAAGGGTAATTGTCACAGATCATTGGATTTATCTTAGCCACTACGATGAACTGGTTTACAACAAGAAAAAGAATTCATGGTGCCAAGGGTCGAAGTGTTACGACATAGGAAAATCACACATCAAAGAAATTTATATTGTTCAAGCGATTTAACAAACCATTACTTGTGATAAGGGAGGATGCGGAATGAAGAGCCGACAACGTAAAAAGATTTTAAAAATAGTTGCTCGTCAGATTAACAGTGGTGATTTTACTAAGTTAAAACCAGTCCACTTCCGATGCGTTGATAAAACGATTGACGACTATATCTATAAGAAATACATTACAGAGTTTCGACCGTGGTGGTACGACCAAATCGACAACTGGAGCAATATGAAACTTGGGGAAGAGCATGGGAAGCACTACGATAAAACTATCGCAGAGCTACAAAATTGGACAGGCATTAACATGGAACAATACCGTCAGTATTTTGAACTCAATCACGAAAGTATCCCAAAGCGTAAACGTGGAAAACGCAGGATCAGAAAATCAAAGGAACAACCGATCAGGAAGCTGAAAAATCCTAAGGAGTACAAAATAAGGGTTATTCGAGACGGTAAACCAGAATGGGAAAGTATTATTGCTGAACAAGCCTTTCAATACCGTGGATATGAGTTCTTTATTGCTCATTATCGTGGTTGGTGGGTTGTATCGGATGTTGCAGCAGGAATTCAAATTGCTTGCCATGACCGGTATAAAAAGTCGATTCAAATTGCCAAGGAACGGATAGAGAAGAATTTTGAGAAGTATGTATCTCAGGTTACGCAGTTGAGAAAGGAAGAAGCCAATGAGCAGAGAGACTGAAGTAGTTAAGAGGGTACATAAAGTACCCCCAGGTTAATTAATACAATATTGAACTTTACCATGGTTCATGACAAAAACGGTTCCCCATGCAACCTTGTGGTTCAGCAGCAAAAGCAGCACTAGAAATAGAAACAACGGATAAAGCTAGCATAGCTACTACTAGAAACTTTTTCATAGTATCACCTCCAAACACAAGAGATTATAGAATGTTCTGAAAATAGTATAACATATTTGTAATTATTTAGGAACTAAAATAAAAAAAGCCCCTTCATCAGGAGCAACATGCGTTCGTAAAACTATTATACCATGAGCGCTGATGAGGGGGAATGGAAGATGAACACAATGCAAGAACTTTTAAAAGAGTACAAAGAGACAAGAAAAAAATTGAAAAAAGCATACGCTGATCTAAGAGCAACAGAGACAGTTCTTGATGATTCAGAAAAACGCTACCTCTCTGAAATGATTAGCGATGTAGAGTATGTAATTGAATGGCTGGAGACGGGACGTAGACCAGAAAGTAAACGCGGGATTGAGAGAAGAGCAGCCTATGAAAGAGAAAAGCCGGTGGATCCATTAAGAATGCAGGCATTTGTTTATAGAGGCACGGCAGGTAGTCCTTGCAACCTTACAGAGTGGGAAAAAGAACAGTTAGAGGATGCGTTGTGTTGCCTATCAGCTAGAGAAAGAGAGTGCTATATACTTACCCACGGTGAAGGATTTTCATTTGAGGAAACGGCTAGATTTTTGTGTATTTCGAAGAGTAGTGTACAAACACTGGTAACACGGGCACAAAATAAAATTGCAAATCGTGTAGTTTCAAGCCTATTCCTTGTCGGATAGGCTCTTTTTTGTCATACGAAAGCCCACTATAAGTAGAAGGGTAAAACGGCTACCTTATAAATCGGGTGGATATTTCTATTCATGCTTGACAAATATTTTAGCCTTTTGTACTTTAACTGGGACGAAAGGTTGTGGAAGATTTGGATTTTAGTGTAAATATGTGGCCTGTGTTCGGGATGCTTGTTAAAGTGATATTATGCTTGGCTATACCAGGTTTTATAGCAGCAATACTAACCTCACGGTTTCCTGCTAACATTGGCAGGATCGCTATAAGAATGAGCATATTGCTCGGTCTGTACGTTTGTTTTAAGTATGTCATATAAGAAAGAAGTCACTCTTGATGAGTAGCTTTTTTGTCATGCAAAAGCTACCTATATATAGAAGGGTAAATATGAGCGAAAACAAGTTGCTTTAAAAGAGAATATATTTTTTGTGGAAATATGAAACATTAAAAAAGTAAGGCAAAACCCCATGTATAATAGAGGATATAATATGTACGAAAGGGGTTGCTGCTATGGAGAAAGTAAGGATAGTTGGTGACATCAACAGTGGTAATTATTCTGCTTATAAAAATGATGATACTGAACCATTTGTTAGTATAGTAGGCTGGAAAAAGTTTGGGTTATCAGCAATAAGAAAAATGGTCGGTAATTATTTGGTAACTCAGTGTGGTTATTCAACAACAACCAATATACCACAGCATAATATCAAGCCAGGTAGACCAGATAGTGATAATCGTTTGCACAAGATATGTACTGTTCAAGATTATATTGATGGAATTGACCCAGATGAAAAATACAGAAAATCTTCAACTGTCCGTTAAACTGATAAATAACAAAAAGGCTACTCGATAAATCGGGTGGCTTTTTTGTATAGCGAGGGGTAGGGAGTATCAAATAATAAGCATATGCAAATGTGTTAGCTGAAAATATTGCATTCCCTTATTTCTAGCTCTCTCGACAGTTTAAGCAAGAAATAGCAGAGTTTCATTCGCGGGAAAAAATTTAATATTTTTAATTATATTTATACTCTTTTAACTTTACTAAATTTTATTTACCATTATAATCAATAATTACCATGGTAAAATTTATAAATGGAGGTTAAAATTATGAAAAAGATTTTTGCACTATTCTTTACTGTCGCAATGTTGTTTGGTGCTGTTTTACCTACTTTGACGCCTAATACGGCACAAGCAACTGGTCTCACTCTTTATATGTATCTATTGGAAAGATATGAAGATGCAAAAGAAGAAGGCGAGGAAACTGACAATCATGAAGTTGTAGATGATAAAAGAGTTTTGCCGACTAAAGGAGATAGTTTTTCTTCAAAAGATTTAGTTAAAAAAGGTGAGTTAGTGCAACGTAGATACTATGATCACACCGGTAAAGCCGATATGGATATTGACTATACTAATCATGGAAACCCAAAAGAGCATCCAAAAGTACCTCATAGACATGATTGGAATTGGAAGAATACTCCTCCAAGAGGAGATGGGTACTAGAAGTACCAGAACCACTAAATGGTGGTTCTTTTCTTTAATTTAGTGTATAAAGGGTAATAGGCATTCACTTTATTGAGTTGATTTTAGATTGATTTATATCCCTATTTTGTGAGGAGATATGTAATGGACTATACATACAAGCAATTTAAATCGGATTTACTAGACGGGAGAGAAGTGGAGTTTAAATATAAGGGAGACGATTATTCAATTACGAATACAAAAAACGGTTTTTGTTTTTGCAAATTTTACGAGGACAGTGTGTGTTTTACCACCCCTCAAGAACTTATTGATAAAGTTAGAATTGATGGGAAATCTTTTGAAGAAATTTTTAATTTAAATGAGTTTGAATTGGAAGTATTGTATTAAGAATCTAATTAGGCACATAAGCACCCACTGCGGTGCTTTTTCTTTTGTAAAACAAACTCAGTGGAGGGATTATCTTGAATCACCAAATCGAAAATACCTTTATGTATCATTCTCCAAAAGAAGGGCAGCCAGAGAAATATACAGCGTTACGCGAGAAAGCAAAACAGTTGGCATATTTAATTGAAGAACTATGTCCTAATAGTCGTGAGAAATCACTAGCCATGACTAATTTAGAGCAGTCTATCATGTGGGCAAATGCTTCTATAGCACGAAATGAAGTTTGTACAAGCAAAAGGAATACCGTAACAGTATCACCGACTTTCAATGTAACGACTGCTCAATGTGCAGATGCGGTTTCTACCAAAGTGATAGAACAGATAAATGATGAAATTACCAAGTCTCTTGAAGTGAGTGGCAGAAAGTATGGACTGTAATTCCGTAATTATATTAAAAAATTGCTGTTAAATTATGGCGAAATAAAAACGTATTGTTAAACATATTTTTCCATATTACCATAATAATGTATTTAATGAGCTGAAAGGGGAAAATATTTATGAAAAAAGTTCTCACAACTCTCTGTTCTACTGCTTTAATGTGTTCCGTAGTTGTTTCGCCTGTTTTGGCAACTAACACAATTGAAACTAAGAATGCGGAGACCGCTGGACTTCAAGTAATGGCGGATGATAAAGTATGGGTTGATAGTGGAGCTATTACTTCTGGAAAAGTAGAATTAGCAACAGTTACAACTACAGGTGGTTTAAGTTTTAGTGGTGAAGTGAAAGGAGGAACACTATATTTATACGTAGGTGATCAAAAAATAGCTGAAATGGTGCATGGAGATTATCACGGAAGTAATAGTATTAAAATGCCAAATATCAAAAGAGGAACTTACAAGATAATCGCAAAGCATCATTATGATTCCCCTAGAATTAGAGGGTATATATATTTTAATAAATAATTCAATAAAGGGATTTTGTCTTTGTCATCAGACTTAGCAAAATCCCTTTTCCTTTTGCAAAACAAACTCAATAGGTGGTGGTGATAATGTAAATGGCTAGAGCAAGAAGTCCAAAT
Organism: Brevibacillus sp. SKDU10; assembly: GCF_001645205.1. Lineage (NCBI taxonomy): Bacteria > Bacillati > Bacillota > Bacilli > Caryophanales > Paenibacillaceae > Brevibacillus > Brevibacillus sp. SKDU10. The sequence continues at coordinate 35,751 of NZ_LSSO01000101.1, forward strand.
AGAGAAAAAGCCGAAACAATGTATCTCGAAAGTGGCGGAAACATGCTTTTGAAAGACATTGCGGAACAACTTGGGATAAGTGATTCACAAATACGTAAGTGGAAAAATCAAGACCAATGGGAATCAAAGCTCAATAGTAACGTTACCAATGCTAATAGTAACGTTACTAATCGAGTTAGCGCACCAAAAGGGAATAAAAACGCCGTAGGCAATCGTGGAGGATCAGCTCCAAAAGGAAATAGCAACGCTGTAACCCATGGCTTCTTCCGCAAATATTTCCCAGAAGAAACAGCAGATATCATGCTGGAGATAGAAACCAAGTCTCCTATCGACATGCTTTGGGAAAACATCGTTATCCAGTACACAGCGATAGTAAGAGCGCAACGTATTATGTTTGTGCGTGATCAGGATGATGAGACAAGGGTATTAAAAAAAGAAAAGCCTGGTATGTTCGGAACAGAAGAAGAGTGGGAATACCAACATGCTTGGGATAAACAAGCTACATTCCTAAATGCCCAATCAAGGGCTATGGCAACTCTACAAGGCTTGATTAAACGTTATGAAGAGATGCTTAACAGTTCACTAGCAACCGAAGAACAGCATTTGCGTGTTCAAAAACTGAAAGGTGAAATAGCTGTCCTGGAACAAAAGACTTCCAAAGATGATGATAAATCTATTGAAATCCTCATCAAGCGAAAGGGTGAGGGATAATGGTTGAAAAAGAGGTTAATCCGCACTTTGAGGAATTTTTGTTCAACTGGGATCACAAGTTTTATTTTCTTGTAGGTGGGTATGGTTCATCTAAGAGCTATCATGTGGCCTTAAAGCTAATTCTGAAGCTTTTAGAAGAAAAACGAACTGCACTAGTTATCCGTGAGGTCTACGATACTATTAGAGACTCTTGTTTCACATTATTTGAGGATATCGTTATAGAGCTAGGACTTGATGAAAAGATAAGGTTTGTAACATCCCCTATGCAGATTCGTTTTCCTAACGGCAGCAAGATCATATTCAAAGGAATGGACAAGCCTGCTAAATTGAAATCCATTCATAATGTCTCAATCATCTGGATTGAAGAGTGTTCAGAAGTTAAATATGACGGGTTTAAAGAGTTATTAGGGCGGCTTAGACATCCAACGTTGAAATTACACATGATCTTGTCAACGAATCCAGTAAGCACATCCAATTGGTGTTTCAAACACTTTTTCAAGAACACCAAAGCAAAACATTTTATCCTTGATGACAAAGATTTATACAAGGAAAGGGTATTGGTTGTAAAAGACACGTATTATCATCACTCAACTGCTGATGATAACTTATTTCTGCCAGCCAGTTATATTGAGCAGTTAGATGAGTTGAAAATACATGACCCTGATTTACACAGAATCGCTCGTAAAGGGGAGTTTGGTGTGAATGGTGTAGTTGTATTCCCTCAGTTTCAATCGCGTCCACACAGCGAAGTTATGCAGGCTATCGAGAGGATTAGAAGACCTATCTTGCGTGCAGGGATGGACTTTGGTTTTCAAACATCCTACAATGCGCTGCTACGGCTTGCGGTGGATCACGGGGAGAAGATTCTTTATATCTACTGGGAGTATTACAAAAATAAAATAACAGATGATAAGACGGCAGAGGAAATAGATGAGTTTAGACGTTCTGGTGAGCTTATTAAGGCTGATAGCGCCGAGCCGAAAACCATTAGTTTCTTCCGTCAAAAAGGATTCAACATGAGGGCAGCTAAAAGTTCCAAGGCTCCCGTGAACAGTACACAAAGAAGATCAAACGTTTTAAAAAGATCATTTGTTCTGATCAATGCCCAAACACCATAGAGGAATTGAAGGAACTGACATTTGCAGTCGATAAACAAGGGGAAATTCTCGAAGATGAGTTCACCATTGACCCTCATACGTTATCGGCTATTTGGTATGCGCTAGATGATTACGAGGTATCAGACTTAAAAGGTGGATCAGTTTCATTTACTAGAAAGGAGGGCCATATGATTTTTACCGAAACAGATCGAATTAACAAAATAATTGCTGATGGCGCTAAGTCAGGAATAACATTAGAAGAGTTTATCCAACGGGAAGTAGATGAGTGGGAAACGTCAGAAGTCCGTGAGCTTATGATCAAGGGTGATAAATACTATCGCGGTGACAGTGAGATTTTAAACAGGAAACGAGAAGTAATTGGCGATGGTGGTAAGGTAGAAGATAAGAATCTAGCTAACAATAAACTTGTACACAACTTCGCAAGGAAACTAGCAGATCAAAAGGTTGGCTATCTGCTTTCTAAACCAATGAGCGTACAAACAAATAACAACAGATACCAAACCTTGCTGGGGGAATACATTGGCAAGGCTTTTTTGCGCACTCTCAAAAACGTTGGCAAAGAATCTATCAACAAAGGGAAAGCGTGGCTCCAGGTCTACTATAACGAGGCAGGAAAGCTATCATTCAAGCGTATTCCCAGTGAAGAAGTCATTCCTATGTGGAGAGATAGCGAACACACTGAACTGGACGCTGTTATCCGAGTCTATGAGGTTGAAGCTTATGAGGGTAAAGAGAAGAAGCTTATCAAGAGAGTGGAATACTGGGACACTCAAGGTGTTAAACGGTATGTATACGATGGACAACTCATACCAGATGTAGAAATAGGTGACGAAGGTAGTCATTTTGTTGTCATGAGTGGAGCAGGTAAAGAGCTAGGTCTAAACTGGGAGCGAGTACCGTTCATCTGCTTCAAGTATAACGATGAGGAAATACCTTTAATCAAGTTTATTCAATCACTCATTGATGACTATGACTATCGTAAATCAGATAACGCTAACAACTTAGAGGATATGCCGAACAGCATTTATGTGTTGAGGAACTATGACGGTACCAACTTAGGGGAGTTTCGATACAACCTAGCTGCTTATCGTGCTGTTAAAGTAACGGATGATGGTGGAGTAGAAACCATTAGCTTGCCGATTGATACTGAGGCGTTTAGAACTCATATGGAGATGAATAGAAAAGACATCTATGAGTTCGGACGTGGTGTTGATACGCAGTCTAATAACTTCGGAAATGACCCTTCAGGAATCGCATTGAAATTCCTTTATGCTGACTTGGATATGGATGCCAACATGCTTGAGACAGAGTTCCAAGCATCTATGGAGCATCTACGTTGGTTCATTGATCAACACATTAGTAATACTGGTGGCGGTGACTTCTCTGACGAAACAGTAGAATTCATTTTTAACCGAGATATTCTGATCAACGAAACGGATGCGATAACGAACGCAAAGGATAGTGTGGGCATCTTATCTAACGAAACAATTGTCGCTAACCACCCATGGACAACTAATGCGCAAGAAGAGTTAGCTAGGAGAAAGCGAGAGCATGAAAACATGATGGCTGAATCAGATCCATATGCTGACTTTGCTCCTAAGGATGAAAACGAATGAAAAAGCGCAAACAGCCACCGCGTAGTTATTGGCAAAAGCGTAGTGAACAGATAGCGCAGTTGTCTTTTGATGAGGCTGATAAATATGCAGAGCAACTTAGAAATGAGTATGACCGAGCTATAGCAAGTATTAAGCGAGACATTGAGGTGTTCTATCAGCGCTTTGCTAACAACAATGAAATTAGTCTAGCACATGCCCGTAAACTACTTACAGGTAGCGAAATGAAAGAGTTCAAAATGACGCTAGAAGAGTTTACAGCTAAAGCTAAGGGTAACATAGATGGTCGTTGGACCAAGGAACTGAACAACGTCTACTACAAAACTCGTGTAAGCCGTTTAGAGACTCTTTTAGTCCAGATAAGGCAATCAGTCGAGGAACTAACCTCAAAGCAAGAGAAAGGCACTAAGGAGCTTCTGGAAGGGAATTATACAAACACCTATTACCGAACTTTATTTGAAATACAAAAAGGTACGGGTATAGGTGTTTCTTTTGCTCGAGTAGATAAAGAATCGTTAGAGAAGACTTTGCAAATCAACTGGAAGGATGGCAATTACAGCGAGCGCATCTGGAGCAATCGAGACAAATTGCTCTCCGAGATTCAAACGTTGCTTTCTCAATCGTTTATTCGCGGAGATAGTTCTGATAAGACAGCAAAAGCATTATCAGATCGGATGAATGTTTCCTATTCACATGCAGCAAGGATTGTAAGAACAGAGAGTAGTTACATCACTCATCAAGCTACTATGGATGGTTATCAGGCAAGTGGAGTGGTTAGAAAATATGAGATTTTAGCCTCTTTAGATGGTCGAACAAGTAGAATTTGCCGGAGTCTTGACGGTAAAGTGTTCAGACTAAGCGAACAAGAAGTTGGGGTTACATATCCCCCATTCCATCCGAACTGCCGAACAACTGTTGTTCCTTACTTTAATGATGAAATTAACGTAGGTGAACGCTTTAGTAGAGATCAAGAAGGTAAACAGTACTACGTACCAGGAGATATGGCTTATACACAATGGGAAGAGAAATATGTGAATAACTAGCCGTTTCGGTACTGTCGGCGTAAAAGAACAGGACATCACCGGACGCAACCGGGGTAAAAAGCGTAGATGAAAGGGTGGATATCATGGACTTGAAAGAACTGTTGAAAAGCATGGGTCTTAGCGAAGAGCAAATTACTAAGATCATGGGAGGCGTTGAAGAAAAGTACAAGGGATATGTACCAAAACACAGGTTTGATGAGGTCAACGAGGCTAAAAAGCAACTAGAGACAGATTTGAAAGACCGCGATAAGCAATTGACTGACTTAAAAAAGAGTGTTGGAGACAACGAGGACTTGAAAAAACAAATCGAGACACTACAAAACGATAACAAGACAAAAGATGAGCAATATCAAGCAAAGATCAAAGATATGCAAGTGTCTACAGCTATCAAGCTTGCTTTAGCAAATGAAGCCCATGACCCTGATCTTATTGCTGGTCTCCTAGACAAATCAAAAATCGAGATCAATGAAGACGGCACATTAAAAGGCGGTCTTGATGATCAAGTTAAGGCGTTGCGTGAGAGCAAGGCTTTTTTATTTGTCGAAAAACAACAAGATAAAGGATTTCAGTTTAAAGGAGCACAACCTGCTGAAGGGACAAGAAGCAATGGAGACAACAAAGGACAGACAGATGATTTCGGTAAGCGCCTAGCTGATTTCGCTAAGGGTAATGAGAGCTTAGATAAAGCACGAGCATCTTATTTTGAGTAATGGAGGTAATTAAAAAATGAGTAAATATGTTGAAACGAGCTATAGCAATAAAAAAGAAATCTTGAAGTTCCCCGATCATTACGTAGCTTTAGCTGTAACAGTAGATGATAC
>NZ_LSSO01000102.1:0-1683 GCF_001645205.1 Brevibacillus sp. SKDU10
AAAGCTCTCCACGAATCAACAACGGATCGATGTATCTCCTTAATCGACAGGGGAATCTGACATGACTATTTGATCTTTATTTTCAGCAATAACTTGCTAATAGGCTACCTTTCAATACCATCATTCTGGATGTCCGACTTTTTCCTATGTTATTTTCTATGGAGAATCAATAATCAAAGTAGGGAAACGATTATTTTGGTACTTTTCATTTACAATATAGAAACCGAGGTTTTTCTTGTCTCTTAGGTGTTGGATCCTGAATTAATTTATAATAGAAAAAAGAAGAATGATCTTTTTACATTCCTACAGAAAGGATTTTGTCTCATGCTTCAATCATTTCCACCCGTTATTAATAAGTCTTGTACAATCTTAATCCTTGGCAGTATGCCCAGCGCCGTCTCATTACGTAAACATGAGTATTACGGAAATCCACGTAATCATTTTTGGCCCATTATGTATGAACTATTTCATGAGCCTATTGCAGAATCATATGAACAACGTCTAGCATTTTTATTACATAAAAGAATTGCCCTCTGGGATGTTATACAAAATTGCGAGCGGGAAGGCAGTCTCGACTCAGCAATCAAATATGAGAAGATTAATGATTTTGACAGCTTATATGCACAATATCCAGCTATCCAAGCTGTTTTATTTAATGGAACAAAAGCATATCAAAGTTATAAAAAATATCGTGGATTTTCAGACGATCGTCTCTATTTGACATTGCCTTCAACAAGCCCTACACCTAGTCGTTACATAAAAAACATGGGGGATAAGCTTGAAAAGTGGCAAATCGTACTGGAGCTGTTGGGTGAAAGAAAAGACGAGTAGAAACGAAGAAATAATTTGTGTGTCTTCATGTAGTTGAGATGTGGAAGGTAAATGAACATAACTTTGCTGTTACAGTATGTTGAATTTGCGGATTGACTGGTGGAATGACTTGCATAGTTGCTTAGAACATTCTAAGTGAAAAAGATTGTGAAGCAGGCCATAGCTGTTACTGCCATCAAGCTTGGCAAATATATTTCGGTATTTGCGTGAATGAACCTGTCCTTATTCTTCTTTCAGTATAAACTTAGGGAGCAATTATTCAAGAAATACTGTGTTAAAACCTAGACAAGCAGAGTGCTTTAGCCTCCCTATCTGCATCGGTCTCCCACGCTCCACTCCCAACGGTTACAGCCTTTAAACTGACCTGTATACTGCCATCCTGTCTTAGAAAAGTAGGTATTTAAACTGGCATGAATTGGACAAAGCACTTCGATAGGATACTCACCAAGGTATTGTAGCATGGTATACAATACTCCCTTGCCCCGATAGTTCTTGGCCACTGCAAATTGATAAAGTGATATGGTTTGTGTAGACTTTTTAGGATAAAATCGAAGTGCTGCTACAATCATATCTCCATCAAGCGCCATAAGTATTTGATTTCTACGGACTGCTGCTCTAATACCATCTGGACATATGTATTCACGATTAGCAATTGAATCGGAATTTTCAGTAATATATTTTTGAAAGAATTGTACAATCTCTTGAGTCATTAAGGGATGTGCTTGTCTTATGTGCATAAGTACCTCTCGATAATGGATGACATATCAGAACGTTTGTTCTTATTTTTATTTTACAAAAGATAAAGCATAGATGCAAGTTTTTCAGTAGGGCTAACTTCTATCGTCCTGAAAA
>NZ_LSSO01000103.1:0-1144 GCF_001645205.1 Brevibacillus sp. SKDU10
ATGTATAAAAATGATTCATGGAAACCTGACAGAGAGTTGTCAGGTTTTGCTTCTTATACTGTTAGTAAACCAAGAAGGAGTGATAAAAATGACTATTACCTTTTGCCAAAGCTGTAGCATGCCGCTTCATGAAGAAGTGCTAGGTACAGAGAAAGACAATAGCAAATCACAGGAATATTGCTCATACTGCTATGATCAGGGAGCGTTTACTGCTCCAGACTGCACAATGGAACAAATGATAGAAATATGCATTCCTCACATGGCAAGAGATGGAATGAGTGAGCAACAGGCCCGTACCATGTTAACAGGACTATTCCCTCAATTAAAACGTTGGGCACAGGAAAATCACACAGCTAGTCCCCAGCAACCCCTTGAGGAGCCTAGACTCGTTCGTCTTGAAGAGTTCACGATTGCGGGAATCTCTGCCCGTACAACCAATGCTCGTGAGCTCTCTGGAAGTGGTGTCATCAGTGGGCTGTGGAATCGGTATTTCTCTGAAAATATAGCGAAACAGATTGCTCAGCATAGTCTATCCCAGAAGATCTATAGTGTATATGCAGAGTACGAGAATGGAGCCATTGGGGAATATACCAGTTTAATTGGGAATAGAATAGCGGACAAGTCGGCGATTGCTAGTCCAAGCATCACCACAATCACGCTACCTGCCGCTCAATATGCTGTCTTTACTTCCAGACGCGGTGCTTTATCTGAGGTTGTCGCAGAGGCTTGGCAATTCATCTGGGCGTGGTCTATGAATAGTGAGCTTTCCCGCACCTTCACAGGCGATTTTGAACACTACGATGAGCGAGCGAGCAATCCGAATGACGCCATTGTTGAAATATATGTAGCAGTTGAGGCTCCTAGCCAATAAAAGCTCAAGCAGACACGTGAGTAGCTTTCCTTCTCATTCGTGCCTGCTTTTTTACTTTGGTCTCATTCTGCCTCCTTTCGAATAATGCCGTGACTGGTTCCGATTAATACTTCTTTCCCTGCTTGATTGTAATAGACAAACGATAACGCTACCTTGTCAAAACCCTCCATGGGTGTAACCTCTTTAATTGTTACCTCACAGGTGATCGTATCCCCCGTAAACACCGGACGCAAAAATTCGTTGTTAAACTCCCTCGCAATGTAATGGAGATCG
>NZ_LSSO01000104.1:0-977 GCF_001645205.1 Brevibacillus sp. SKDU10
CTCGCAAAGCAAAGCCTCGCTCATGTTGCATGCCTGTTCGGTGGAAATCCCGCGCAATAGTAATTGAGGCATGTTTATTCCCCCTTTTTGTTGTTACTTCCCGTCTGCTATAAAAGCAAGGAATACGGCGCTATCGTTATTTTCCGCTTACAGCTTTTCTACACGGAAAGTATGTGTAAAGACAAATTGTTCCCCCGGCTCTAGACCGCGGGCACCCGTCTGCTCTGCTTCTACATCTAAATTAAAAGCATCTGTAACAGCCGTGTATGGCTCAAGAGACACACTGTTATTCCAGCTTGGTTGGAAGACTAGCATGAATGGGAATTGATCTCCAAATTCATAAACAATTTTATGACTTTCTTGCTGGTCAATCAGTTGGCAACTGGTGGTTCCATCCTCTACTGTAACAAAAGCATGATCTCGTCCTTTTGGCATGTCAGGATAGGCTAGCCCCTTGGTTAATTGCTGACACAAATCAGTTGGGGTCGGTGAACCATCTACGAACCCTTCCTCATTTACTGGCCACTCAAGTTTTGAAGAAACCTGCATGATTGTTTGCTGTTGATGCCCCTGCTTCACATGGAAATAAGGATGGAAGCCTAACATAAACGGAGCCGCTACTTCGCTCTCGTTCTTCACTTCCCCTTCCAGACGTAGAATTCCATCTTGCAAAACATAAGTAAAGCGGAACACCAGACGTGCCTGAAATGCCTCCAATAAATCAGGGTGATCGGCAAAATCAAACTCGGATACGACGAACGCACCACGATCAGCTTTTGCACCGCGATCTATCACATTCCAAGCGCGTACACGTAATTCTCCGTGAGAATGATGCTCCCCTTTGTTTAATCCTAGTTGATATTTCTTCCCGTTAAAGGAAAAGCTTCCTTGTCTAATTTTATTGGGCGGAAACAAAATCGGATTTCCAAAACGGGCAGAAGCATCCCTGATCATGGAAATTTTTTCAGGTGATACAA
>NZ_LSSO01000105.1:0-661 GCF_001645205.1 Brevibacillus sp. SKDU10
TCCTGCCAATATTTCCGTAAGAAGTTCATATCTCCTTCTCCCCTATTCCCTTATTTGCAAGAAAAATAGTGATCAAATAGGAATTTCACTTGCTCTTCGATTGGCGCAAAGGTTACCCCTGCTCCTGATTCCAGTATTGGCTTCATTAACGCAGGCAAAAAGATTGCACCAAATAGCTGCGTCGTCATCATCATTAATTGATTTGGGTCGCTTTTCTGGGTGATCTCTTGTAATGTCGCCTGAACCTTTTGAAAGCCCATTGTTTGTAGAAATTCTCCATATTCCTGCTGGGAAGCAAACGGTGCAGTCCCCATCGCAATAATCCTTGATACAAGCTGTGGGTATTGCAAGATGACTTGAACGTAATGGATGAGGAAGGATTGTAAACGGTCCCTTGGTGATAAGCTGAGGTCATCTAAAATAGTAAAGGTATCCTGAAAGCTGGTTAGCAGAACTTTAATAGTCTCGCTTATCAGTCTTTCTTTTGATCCAAAATAGTAATTAATAAGCGCGATATTGGTTTCCGATTTCGTTGCAATTTTCCTGATGGTCACACTCTCAAAGCCTTCTTTTTTAATCAATTCCAATGTTGTTTTAAGAATTTTTTCTTTGGTGCCCTGATTTGTTTCAGAATTTGTCATTTTCTACCTCCTCATCACGT
>NZ_LSSO01000106.1:0-2520 GCF_001645205.1 Brevibacillus sp. SKDU10
AAAATAGAAAGAAGGTGACACTCCACTATGTCAGAACGAGAAAGCACTGGGTTTTTAATGAAACAAAGAGCCTTTCTTAAGCTATATTTGATTACTATGGTGGAAATGAAAAAAGGATATGCCCTACAAATGCTTGATATTTTACAGCATGACTTCAAAAATCTTGGTTATCGACCTAATCACGCGGAGATTTATCGTTCTCTTGATGATCTTGTAGAGGATGGAATTTTGTATCGTGTAAAAAAGCTTCAACCTAATATGAATTCGAAGCATAAGGAAGTTGTTTATTATCATTTTGTTTCGGACGGCGGAGATGAAAAAGCGATGCGTTATAAGGCAAACGTAAAAACGGATTTAGACAGATGTATCAAAATATTGCGAAAAGCAGTTGCAGATAACTATTAAGAATATCATGAGCTCGCTTTCGGGTAGCCCGATTTCTTACTTAGAAATTAGGGCTTTATAAGATGCAAACAATTGGACAGCTCGCACTGTTGATGGTAAACTCTCCGCTCAATATGAGCATACTGTGGCGATAACTAAGGATGGACCTCTGGTTCTTACGGAACAAGACTAATTCCTCTCCAATATGAGGAAACATGCTATTTTTCTTTAATTTCATTTCTAGAGATTCAAAACGTGAAAAAGATTTACTTCCAGATACTCTTACAAGGTATAAGAACCCTTCGTTTTTGGAAACAACTGATTTCAACAAGGATTGAAAAACGGAGGATAACTAATGACACGTAATGACATTGGTAGGGAAGACCTACCACGCTTTCCCGAGCCATACTGGAAAGATTTCATTCAATTGCCGACATTTCCGGCCTTGCAAGAAGACCTAAAGGTAGATGTGGTTGTTATTGGTGGAGGAATAACTGGAATCACGGCGGCCTATCTTCTCGTAAAAGAAGGCTTGAAGGTAGCATTACTAGAAGCCAATACATTAGTAAATGGAACTACTGGGCATACAACAGCTAAAATTACAGCCCAACACGATTTGATTTATGATGAATTAATCAGTCATATGGGACAAACAAAAGCAAGACTGTATTATGAAGCCAATTCAGAAGCACTCCAATTTATTAAGCAGACTGTTTCGGAGCATCAAATCAACTGTGATTTTAGTCAACAGGATGCCTATATTTATGCTACCACCAAAGAGTATGCCAATAAGCTGGAGCAAGAGTATTCGGCCTATCAACAGCTTCGTATTCCTGGGGAGCTCGTCAATGACATCCCCTTTGATATAAACGTTCATAATGCGTTATTGATGAAAAATCAAGCACAATTCCATCCGTTAGCCTATCTAGACAAGCTTGTAAAATTGATTGTTGAAAATGGAGGCCTCATTTTTGAAAATTCGATGGCCATCGATCTCGAAGAAGGCGATCAGCCAACTGTAATTACCCGCGAAGGTCAGCGCGTCACAGCAAATTATGTTCTTTCATGTTCCCATTTTCCTTTTTACGACGGGATGGGTTTTTATTTTACAAGATTGCAAGCACAAAGATCATATGTCATTGCCATTAAAACGAAAAAAGAGTTTCCAGGTGGTATGTATATTAGCGCAGATCAACCAAAACGATCTCTACGATCCGTAACCATGAATGGAGAAAATCTTGTGCTGGTTGGAGGAGAAAGTCATAAAACCGGGCAAGGAAAGGACACTCTTGAACATTACAAAGCCTTAGAAGCATTTGCTCATGAAGTATTTGATGTAAAGGAAATCCTCTATCGCTGGTCAACTCAGGATCTCGTTACCTTGGATAAGGTTCCATATATTGGAGAGATCACTGCCAATCATCACAATGTTTTAGTGGCAACTGGCTACAGAAAATGGGGAATGACAAATAGTACTGCTGCAGCACTGCTTCTTCGAGACATTGTGCTAAAAAGAGACAACCCTTATTTTGAGTTATATCGTCCTTCACGGTTTTATATAAATCCTAGTTTGAAGGAATTCTTTGCAGTAAATCTTGATGTCGCTAAGCATTTAATCAGTGGGAAACTCGAAGTCCCTGATCGAAAAATAGAAGATTTAGCGGATGGGGAAGGCGGTGTTGTTCTATATGATGGAGAACGTGCGGGTGCTTATAAGAATGAAAAAGGTCAATTATTCGTCGTAGATACGACATGTACACATTTAGGATGTGAAACAGAGTGGAATCATGGCGACCGGACCTGGGATTGTCCTTGTCACGGCTCAAGATTTTCACATACGGGCGAAGTTATTGAAGGTCCAGCAGAACTTCCATTAAAAAGATTACATTAAGTCTCTTAGAAAAGAGAGCAATGAATAAGTCGATTCCTTCACATAAAAGGATTTGGCTTTTCTCTTTTTTGCGATTTTACGCCTCAAGGGATTGTGTTAACTGATTACCGAATCACTTTTTCGAGACATGAGATCGAGTAAGAGGCTGTAACAAACTCCCTGATAACCTATAGCGTAAGGAAAGTAGAGGCAGGGAATTCATATAGAGAAAGACCTCAGGAGATGCGGGCACCTCGCGAAGGCTT
>NZ_LSSO01000107.1:0-1556 GCF_001645205.1 Brevibacillus sp. SKDU10
CCTCTTTTTCGTGTTTGTTAAAAATATATTGATATAATAAATTCGTTATAGTGCTCATCCATTTATTTGTGCAGCAAAGATAAACGAGCAATTTTTTCGGGTTGTTGGGAATGCGTACTGATTCTAAGAAGCACCTCATAGGAACGTACCACATACTGAGTAGATCGTTCAGCCGTAAAATATTGTATAGCTTGCTCTAAATGATAGAGTGCTTGCTCATAATGCTCACAATCGGTCAAAATATTAGCATAATTCAGGTTGATCTCTGCTAATAAATGTGAGTTATTGCAATTGTGAATGATGCTTTCACAGAGCTCTTTTGCGCGTTGATAGTAACCCATATCCCGATAAAGATGAGCCAGCTCGTTTGTAGCGTTATTAAACCAATGCTTTTGGTCTAATTTTTGTAAAATATCAATAGCTTTTAACAAGTATTCTTCAGATTTTTCATAGCATTTCGTTACCCGATACAAGATGCCTAAGTTATTGTAGGTATTAGCAATTAACTTTTCATCTGGTACGAGCTTTAGTACATCAAGGGCGAGAAGGTTATATTTCTCAGCCTGCTCATGCTGGTGTAGATGCAGATGACAAATAGCTAAGCCCATGTAAATAGAGGTACTCTTGTACATGGTTCCATACGCATCATTCAATTGGACTGCTTGGTTTAGTAGCTCGATGGCTGAATAGTACTCTTCTAAGCTTCCATGCATTTTAGCAGACGTATATAGAAGGGAAATTCGTAATAATCCACCAATCTCAAAACGATTCACCAATTGTAATGCTTCGCTTAAGAATGGGATCGCTTTTTTCGCCTGACGAGTCATTCCATAGTAATCTCCTAGGGATTGAAGACTGCGCACTAAGGAAACAGGATCATCTACGTCGCGAGCAAGAGAGATGCTTTCGAGCAATAGCTCCTCTACTTCCTCAAACCGCTGATCATGTAAGGCTAATTCTGCTTTGGCCCATAAATAAATGCATTGATCCTCCGTTCGTAGCTGCTGACCTTTTAATTTAAATATCCACTTGCGCGAAATCTCAATATCATTTGCTTCTAAGCGGTTCACAATATGCCGCAATGCATTTTGAATTTCTACTTCAGAAAATCCAATAGGCGATTCCGATTCAGTCCACAGTTCTTTCAAATCGGTTTGTAAACGCTTAGCCAATTGATCAAGAATTTCAGGTGATGGTATAACATTTCCCTTTTCGATTTGACTAACATAACTACGGTTGCAAATACCAACAGACAATTCTTCTTGAGTCATACGTAGGTTTTTACGGAAGTAACGTAAACGCTTACCAACATGTGTCACAAATATATCCACCTTTTCCCGTTTTTATTTTTTATTATACATAGAAATTACTAAATTGACATATTTTTCTTACTATTATAAGATATATTTGTAAGCAAAATTGCAAAAGGTCAATGGGGGTGCGTTTTTATGAAGAAGCTCGGATCCGACGCTTGGGGCTGATTGCTTATTTTTTATTGTTAATTTTACCGCCATTTTATTGATCCTCTCGACCTACTAAAAAGTTCCTCACTACTA
>NZ_LSSO01000108.1:0-699 GCF_001645205.1 Brevibacillus sp. SKDU10
ATTGCCTTCTTCATTTCCAGCCGGTATTTTGTCCGATTGGATATACTCTGCACCTGTAATTTGGAACTTGCTGTCATCCTTGATGGTGTAGCCAAAATCACTGTTTGTATCGTATACGCTAGAAGCCTCTTTATTTGACTGCACAGGATTAAATCCATCCATCGCCACCGTGTAGCGTTTACCAATCTCAAATGGGAATTTTGCTGCTGTTGGTGGCTTTGGTGCTGCTGGATCATCAGGTGGATTTCCTTCAAGTAACTGATTACCTTTGAAGGTATAGCGGTAATGATGATACTCAGCCCCGTCTGGCTGCTTGGTTAACTCTGCATCCTTGAATGTGATATTTGCCATTGCAGTACCAGATAGGCTGCCTTCAAAGAAGCGAACCTTCATGATTTCTACTGTACTTGCAGCTGGAGTAAAGCTACTGTCCACAGGTATCATCAAATCACCTTTGAAGGTAAAGTCAGCAGGCTGTGGTGTACCTTTAGACAAGAGCATTGGAAAATCTTTTAAATCATACTCAGTTGGTGAGCCATTTACGGATACCTTTGTATCAAAAAAAGTAGCCGTGCCATCAAAGTAAATAACTTCTCGTTTGGATTCAATAACCTGATCTTTATTGGTCAATTTGAATGTAAGGACATTCTTTCCTTTTTTCAAATTCAACTGACTGATAATAAAGTAGTTATCTGCTGA
>NZ_LSSO01000109.1:0-745 GCF_001645205.1 Brevibacillus sp. SKDU10
ACGATCTGCTTGATCCGAAATATAAGGATAAAATTATTATTCGCGGCGTTTTACAATCAGGTACAATGCGGACAATCTATTCGGCTATGATGTATCGACAGGGTGCAGCAGCTCCGGAAAAGGGTTATGAATGGCTGACGAAATTAGACGCCAATACAAAGGAATATGCGCAAGACCCTACCAGCTTATATCTAAAGCTAGCCCGACAAGAGGGAGCCATTTCTTTATGGAATTTACAGGATATCCTGATTCAAAAGGAAACCAAAAAACAACCGTTTGACTACATTTATCCAGCTAGCGGCGCACCCATTCTAGTAGATGGCGTGGCGATTGTAAAGGGTGCGAAAAACATAGCCCCGGCTAAGAAATTCTATGACTTCTTATTTGATGAAAAACTCCGAATTGAAATGGCGGAGAAGTTCTATCAAATTCCCGCCCTTTTAACTATTAGCAAAGAAAATCTACCGACCTGGCTACAAGCTATTGAGCTAAAACCATTGGAGATTGATTGGCAGGTTCTAGCAGATAAAGAAAAAGAGTGGATGCAATATTGGGATGAAAATATAAAAGGAAAGGGCTACAAATAGTTACTAGGAGTAATACAGAAATGAGTGGCGACCTTTTGTTCTGCATGCTGTATGACATGAGAGGGGGAACAGAGTTGAGTGGGGTCACGTTAGAGCATGTAACGAAATCATTTGGTAGCGCAAAAGGGGTCAAAAACGTTCACATTGAGATTAAACAG
>NZ_LSSO01000110.1:0-870 GCF_001645205.1 Brevibacillus sp. SKDU10
CGGAAGGTGGACCAAGACGGAGACCGCCGCCACCGTGCCCCCCCCGGCCACCGCAGGCTCCACCCCCGCAACCAACAAGGATAGTACCGGTTATACCAGCAGCATTACTGCCTCCTACCCCTCCATTGACCAATAGGCTTCCGGTAATAGTAGGCAAGCTCGAGGAAATTAGGTGAATAATACCACCACCTCCGCCACCTCCGCCTCCTTCACCATCTCCACCATTATCATTCCAGCCATTGGCTCCATTGCCTCCGTTCGCGCTAATTGTACCCGCTACATTAATTGTGCCTTGTGCTGCGGAAACAATAATTCCACCTGCACCTCCACCCGTACCTACAATTCCTTGCCCAACTGTTTGTGGATTTGTGCCGTTGTTGCCATTAGCAATAATAGAAGCTCCACTTGAGATCTGGATGTTTCCTTGAGCGAGTAAGACTAATGCGCCTCCTCCCTCGCCTCCAGTTCCTTGCAATACACTGTTTCCTGCTCCTCCAGCATCCGCTTGCGGTAGCTTGATCTGAGCAGCTTGCAAAATGCTAAGTCCAATTCCTCCATTAAATGGTCCAGCATCCGCAAGCGATACGCCTGCATTTGGAGCACCATTGCCTGAATCCATGGCTCCAGGCAATACCAAAATAGTTCCCGTTACTACGATATTTGAAGCTGATTGTAATACGACACCGCTTGGAACAATTAACGTACCGGCAATGATAATGCTTGAAAACTGTAAATTTAAGCCTGCTGGGAGCAACGCCACACCTGCTGGCGTACTTACATCTAAAATTTGCCCAAAAGGTACAAGAAGCGGACCTGCTGAGCCATCTCCAAAGACACCGATGGCTCCTGTTGTCCCTGTTGCTCCTGTCG
>NZ_LSSO01000111.1:0-996 GCF_001645205.1 Brevibacillus sp. SKDU10
ACTTAGAAAATTCAGAGGTCTATGTCAATTCGGGTCCCTTGAAAGGAATGGAAGGACAGATTAAAAAAGTAGATCGACACAAAAAACGCGCTAAAGTACTCATAAAATTTATGGGTTCAGAGAAATTGGTCGATCTTGGCGTTGAAATACTTTCCAGCTTAAAAAATCTAAATATTAGCAAATAAAGAGTTATTGTTCATTTTTTTGCCATTACTAGATGATTACTTCCACTTATCTGCCTCTAACTGTAGTCATCCCGTAAAAGTTCTATCCATCAAGCATCTTTCGGATTGTAAGCTCCTTGGCTTAGTTACTATTTCAATAACAATTATAGATTTCCTTAAGAAAGCCTCAGTCTGTTCGTGAATAGATGTAAAATTATTAAAATACCAAACATAAATCTGCTTTATTCGTATTCTTTCATTAACAATTACAACGTTCTATTTGTAGAAAAGAGCTACCGAATCTATCGGTAGCTCACATTTTAATACCATTTAGCAAGTTTGTTCAAAGCTACGTGCCAAATTAGCCATTTCAATAGCGGAAGCAGCTGCTTCACATCCTTTATTTCCAGCCTTTGTCCCAGCACGTTCGATAGCTTGTTCAATATTATCAGTCGTCAGGACACCAAAAATAATAGGTACTTCACTGCTCATTGAAAGAGCTGCTACTCCTTTTGCACATTCATTACAAACATAATCAAAATGAGGAGTCGATCCGCGAATCACTGCTCCTAATGTAATAATCGCGTCAAAACGCGCTGTTTCAGCCATTTTTTTCGCCATAAGTGGAATCTCGAAGGCCCCCGGAACCCATGCAATTTCAATTTGGGCTTCTTCCACACCATGCCGTTTTAGTGTATCTAAAGCCCCACTTACTAGCTTACTGACAATTAATTCGTTAAAACGGCCAGCAACAACTCCTATACGCAATCCTGAACCGACGAGCTTGCCTTCCCAGATTTTCATATTCATCCTCATTTCTTCATTATAATAT
>NZ_LSSO01000112.1:0-36313 GCF_001645205.1 Brevibacillus sp. SKDU10
TGGTGTGGAAGTGCAGTAATGCATGGAGCTGACGAATACTAATCGGTCGAGGACTTATCCACATTGCCTTTATGCTGACTTTCATTATCCAGTTTTGAAAGAACAATTCTTTTACATTGTTCCTCAGTAGCTCAATGGTGGAGCAACCGGCTGTTAACCGGTAGGCTGGCGGTTCGAGTCCGTCCTGAGGAGCCATATGGATGGATGTCCGAGAGGCCGAAGGAGCACGATTGGAAATCGTGTAGGCGGGGACAACTCGTCTCGTGGGTTCAAATCCCACTCCATCCGCCATAATTTGGCCCGTTGGTGAAGCGGTTTAACACAGCAGCCTTTCACGCTGTCATACAGGGGTTCGAATCCCCTACGGGTCACCATTTATCTGGAGGATTAGCTCAGCTGGGAGAGCATCTGCCTTACAAGCAGAGGGTCGGCGGTTCGATCCCGTCATCCTCCACCATTTTAATTTTTATTGTCGCGGGGTGGAGCAGCTCGGTAGCTCGTCGGGCTCATAACCCGAAGGTCGCAGGTTCAAATCCTGTCCCCGCAACCAAAATATGGAGCTGTGGTGAAGTTGGAGTTCACGCCGGTCTGTCACACCGGAGGTCGCGGGTTCGAGTCCCGTCAGCTCCGCCATTTCTGATTAAAAGTATGGCAAGTATGTTTGGCTCGGTAGCTCAGTCGGTAGAGCAGAGGACTGAAAATCCTCGTGTCGGCGGTTCGATTCCGTCCCGAGCCACCTTTATTATGTAGGGGCATAGTTTAATGGTAGAACAAAAGTCTCCAAAACTTTTGGCGTGGGTTCGATTCCTACTGCCCCTGCCACTATAATGTTAATATGGCGGTCGTGGCGAAGTGGTTAACGCATCGGATTGTGGCTCCGACACTCGTGGGTTCGATTCCCATCGATCGCCCCATTTTTTATGCGGACGTAGCTCAATTGGTAGAGCGTCGCCTTGCCAAGGCGAAGGTCGCGGGTTCGAGACCCGTCGTCCGCTCCATATATGGAGGTATAGCCAAGTGGTAAGGCACGGGTCTGCAAAACCCTCATCCCCGGTTCAAATCCGGGTACCTCCTCCATTTCAAACGATTTGGTATTTTTCTACAAGCATTGATAATATATGTTGATTTTTATAGGAAAATATGATAGATTTATAGAATAATGGATTGAAATGGTTATTTGAAATTGAACATGCCGGTATGGCGGAATTGGCAGACGCGCGCGACTCAAAATCGTGAGGGAAACCGTGGGGGTTCAAGTCCCTCTACCGGCACCATACGTAAAGGAAATGCTTTCTTCAATAGAGAAGAAAGCATTTTTGCTTTTATTGCTATATTAATGCTTACAACACAGGTTATTTTGATTCGAATATAAATTCAGAGTCATTTGATAGGAAGATGGTAAGGGGGAAGACGGTGTGAAGTACGGCTTAAATAGTACACCACCTTGGAAGGTAACAATACCGGCAGCTGTGCAGTGGTTTATTGTAACTCTTTCGTGTAGCATTGCAGTACCTATTGTCATTGGCGAAGCTTATGGTTTAAGCGAAGCCCAAACAGCTTTATTTATTCAACAGACTTTGTTTTATATTGGATTAGCCTCCCTTATCCAGGCTTGGATTGGTCATAGATATCCTATGATGGAGGCACCTGCAGGGTTATGGTGGAGTATTTTTCTTATGTTAGGTCAAATAGGTGTTACAATGGGATTAGCTCCAATGGAAATAGGACAATCCTTCCAGGTAGGGATGGTCATCTCGGGTTTGATCTTTTTAATTTTAGGCTTCACCAAGTCTATAAGTAAATTGCAGAAGCTTTTTACCCCTGCTGTAACCGGGACCTATATGATTTTACTAGCAATATCACTAGCTAGTAATTTTATTAAAGGGATGCTAGGAGTAGGGTATCATGGTTCAACTACTGTACTTCCCAGTATTGCCTTAGCCTCTATTGCTATTATTATGATTGTGTTACTATGTCAAAAAATAAAAGCTGTTGCTAGCTTTGCAGTATTAATCGGAATGTTGGCAGGTTGGGGAACATATGCTTTAATGGGCTGGACAGATCCTATTAGAGAATCATCGACTTTGATAACTTTACCTCGGTTGTTTTTCTGGGGACCGTTTCATTGGGATCTAGGGATTGTAATAACATGTGTACTTACAACTCTAATTCTTTTAACTAATTTAATAACTAGCATTGCAGTAATTGGTGAAACAACGGAAGAAAAGGCGGAAAAGAGACACTTTGATAAAGGTGGAGTATTTACAGGTGTGTCCCATCTAATATCTGGATTGGCAGGGGTTGTGGGAATGATACCACTCACACTTGCTGCGGCGTTTATACAAACGACAAGGATTGCATCTAGATTACCCTTTATTTTAGCTATGTCTTTGATGATGATAATTGGACTTCTTCCTTCTATTTCTAATATACTAGCAACCTTGCCAACACCAGTTGCCTATGCAGCTATGTTTGTTGCGTATGCCCAAATCCTAGGATTTGGTTTACGAGATTTTAAAAGAATTCCTTTTAATGAACGAACTATTATTGTGGTAGGATGTTCTTTATTATTGGGATTAGGTATCATGTTTGTTGCCCCTGATGCGTGGCGAACTCTGCATCCTATGCTGAGTTTCTTATGTAGTAATGGACTCCTAGTGGGTGTGCTATTAGTTTTGTTATTAGAACATGTTATTTATCCTAATCGTGCGGTACAAACTGTAGAGACAAAAAAAGACGAATCTGCTTCCTAGGCAATTCGTCTTTTTTGATTTACATTGTTGAAATAATTGCGGATTCAACAATGTCACCGCCATTGATCTCGATCATCATTCTAGCTGAGGAACCAATTATTTTTTCCTGTTCGTTTGGTGAAACATTTGGTGGAATAAAGATGATCTGTATGAGCTCTGTACTGTCAGTTGTTACACTGGTTCGGAGAGAATCAACAATAGGGCTACCAAATGCTCCATTCTCATCAGCTAAAATTATTTTTCCGTTCATAGTAACGTCACGTCCATTTAGAGCTGAATAAACATCGTTTTCTGTACCTAATTGACAACGTATTGGAAGTTGTAGCTTGTGAACATCATATAGACCAAAAGGAAGAAAATGCGTAATTGATAAAAAGTTATTTACATCTACTGCGGAATTTACCCAATGAAAGGGATTTCCTTGCAGAATTCGGCGCAGTAACGCCTCAGAAGAAGGGCGGTATCGACTAGGATCAATACCTAGTGTTTTAAACCCTGCACGCCAGTAGCTTAAATTAGGGATATTCTTCATGCTTTCAAGAGAATGCTCTATACGCAGAGATTCAATAAAATAATTCATGCGACCCATTAGCATTTTGGGAGAGCTAGAGAGGGACATTCCCGAATAATGAATCATTCCCAAAGAAAAACCAGGAAGCTTCTCTAACAGATTAGAATCAATGGTTATGTACATGAAAAATGCTCCTTTCAAATACAAAATTATAAAATAGTATATCACTCTTTAGAAACATATAAAATTCCGTCAGCACTATAAGCTTTTTAGTACATGTTCAAACGACATACAGCATGTTTAATCAGATCATGGAAAAGCCAATAACAAACATGGGAATAAAGGGGAAATCATTTGTTTTTACGTAGTAGATCACGTAACATGAGGTAAGAGATTTCAGTGAAATATTTTTGTAGAGGGCTCTGTCCTTTTATACAATAGAAATAGAAACCAAGGAGGGAACGGAACGACGATGAAGGAAGTAACAATTTATACAGACGGAGCATGCTCGGGTAATCCTGGTCCAGGTGGCTGGGGAGCGGTTCTGTTTTATGGTGAACATAAAAAAGAGATGTCAGGATCAGCTGAGCAAACGACAAATAATCGAATGGAATTGCAGGCTGTTATCGAAGCTTTAAAGGTTCTTAAGGAGCCCTGCAAGGTTACGATATATAGCGATAGTGCCTATGTTGTAAATTGTTTTCAACAGCGTTGGCATGTGGGCTGGGTGCAGCGAGGATGGAAAAATAGCAAAAACCAACCTGTGGAGAATCAGGAGCTATGGAAAGAGCTTCTGTCACTCATGGAAATTCATCAGGTTAGCTATGTAAAAGTAAAGGGCCATGCTGACAATGAATGGAATAATCGTTGCGACGAATTGGCCACAGGAGCGATTAAACACCGGTGAATCCATCATTAGACACAGCATATTGGCAACAAATAAAAGAAACCATTCAACGCTATGCAGCAGAAATAGGCATTGATAAAATAGGATTTACCTCAGCAGATCCCTTTTTAGAATTAAAAGACAGACTGATCGTTCATCGTGAAAAAGGATATGAGTCAGGTTTTGAAGAGAAGGACATTGATAAGCGTGTGTATCCTGAGCTTACTCTTGAGGGAGCACGTTCTATCATCGCTATTGCTATTGCCTATCCCTCCAAGATGACCAATTTTCCAAAATCAGAGCCTGAGGCGTATAGAGGGATTTTAGCCCGCTCTGCATGGGGGTTAGATTATCATCACATTCTGCGTGATAAATTGAACCAACTTGCCGATTTTATTCAAACACTGGAACCAGAAGCACGTTTAGATTCTATGGTAGATACAGGTGTCCTGTCTGATCGAGCTGTAGCTGAAAGAGCGGGAATAGGATGGGTAGGGAAAAATTGCTCCATTATTACCCCAGAATTCGGTTCTTATGTCTATCTAGGCGAGATGATCACGAACCTACCGTTACCATCCGATCAGCCAATAGAGGATCAGTGTGGAGACTGTACACTTTGTTTGGATACTTGCCCAACGCAGGCCTTAGTTCAAGGTGGGCAACTAAATTCACAGAGATGTGTAGCGTTTCTTACTCAAGTGAAGGACGAAATACCAGAGGAATTCCGTGAAAAAATAGGCAATAGATTATATGGTTGTGATACCTGTCAGACGGTATGCCCTAAAAATAAAGGGATGAACTTTACACATCACCCGGAAACTTTACCAGACCCAGAGCTAGTTAAACCTTTGCTAAAGCCCCTACTTACAATTGGAAATAAAGAATTTAAAGCAAGGTTTGGAAAATCGGCAGCAGCTTGGCGCGGTAAAAAGCCTATACAAAGAAATGCCATTTTGGGTTTAGCACATTTTAGAGATAAGTCAGCAGTTCCAGATCTAATCGAGCTTTTGAATAAAGATTTACGCCCCGTTATCCGAGGAACCTCTGCGTGGGCATTAGGACGAATTGGTGGAGAGTTAGCAATGGAAGCATTGGAACTAGCCAATCTCAAGGAACAAGATGAGTCTGTTTTGCAAGAGATACAAAAAGCATTAAAAAAGCTAGAAGGAAAAAACGTGACAGCGAACAATAATACCTAGAGGGTTGCTTCCGTAATATCTAGCACATAACAATGCTAAATATAAAGGAGAGAGTAAGGATGAATGTATTGTATTACTCTTATATGGATGCACCTATTGGGGGATTGATTTTAGTTACGAATCAAATTGGTGTTTGTTATATCCAATTTGGACAAGATAAGGAAAGCATGCTTGCCGTCCAAAGCTGGGCAAAAAAACGGCAATTTACCTTAGCAGATCGTCCTACACCAGAAAAACACCATAAGCTCCACCAACAATTGCAGGAGTATTTCCAAGGAAAACGTAAAACATTTACTTTTCCTATAGACTTGCATGGAACAGTGTTTCAGAAAAAGGTTTGGAATGCATTACTTACTATTCCTTACGGTGAGACACGCTCTTATAAAGAAATTGCTTGTTTTATTGGTTCAGATAAGGCAGTAAGAGCAGTAGGAGGGGCTAACAACAAAAATCCAGTATCGGTACTTGTTCCATGCCATCGAGTAATTGGAGCGGATGGATCCTTGGTCGGCTATGGTGGAGGGCTATCCATTAAGGAACAATTACTTTCTTTAGAAGGGGTATTACCGATTGATAAATAACAGAAACAATGAAATAGGTTTACTAGCTGAATGCTGTGTGGATTGCATGCTCATGGGTCAAGGCTCTTAACCATATAATTAGCAATAGATGCTAGTTGCCCGATTAAGAATGCTCTACGTTGAAATGCTTGATCGGAAGCGTACATCCCGAAATGGAAGGGAGCATACGTAATATGGTGGGAGAAGCTTGGAGAACTGAGGTAAACCAATATCTCGAAGAAATAGACAAGGCACTTCTAAGCCTGAATTTTTCTATTTCGCCCCAACAAATGAAACTTACGGAAGAAACAAAGAAAGCGTTTAGGTATTGGCAGGAAGCTTGGCTTCAATGGAGGAATGTACAATACGATCCCGAAAGCTGGTCATTGCATGCGGTTCATACAAAGCTAACACCTATTTATGAGGCTGTGTGCTCTTCAAATGTTATAGTATCAGGACTTCTTCATAGGAGGATTTATTACAGACCGACTCCATCTGCCCCTCTTGAGTTTTATGAAGTACAGACCAACGAACAGATAAAATTAATCTCTGATGACGGAAGCCTGTGGAAATTCGAACAGGTGTGGGGGATGCCAATGCCGTTATTTCATGGCAATGATTCTGATTTGGCAAATTCCATGAACAATAACCAAGAGAAGGGTAGTTCCTCACATAATAATTTGCCTAATGATGTAGTGAATTCAAAAATCCATCCTGTTGTTCTATCCTATCGTTATAACCGGGAAGCCGCTGTTGCTTATGCAAATACGTATTGGGAAACTCCTAACCCGGCATATCCTTATTTTCAGGATGATTGTACCAACTTTATTTCTCAATGCTTGCATGCAGGTGGAATTCCTATGATATTTACTAATAGTAGGGCCAAAGGATGGTGGTATCGTCATCGGAAAGAGGGATGGAGTTTTAGTTGGGCCATTGCAAATGGTCTAGAATCATTATTGGCAAAAGGAGGGGCTCCTTTTTATGCTCAACAAAGAGAAACTCCGCAGGAATTGGAACTCGGTGATATCATTTGTTATGATTTTACTGGGGATGGGAGATGGGATCATAATACAATTGTTGTAGCAAAGGATGAGCAGGGATTTCC
This sequence comes from Brevibacillus sp. SKDU10, assembly GCF_001645205.1. Classification (NCBI taxonomy): domain Bacteria; kingdom Bacillati; phylum Bacillota; class Bacilli; order Caryophanales; family Paenibacillaceae; genus Brevibacillus; species Brevibacillus sp. SKDU10. The sequence continues at coordinate 7,018 of NZ_LSSO01000112.1, forward strand.
GTTAGTGAATGCGCACACGTTTAATGCGCAGTATCGCTATTGGGAGTACTTAGATTCTACAGCTTATACACCTGCTATTAAGTATCGCTTCTTTCATGTAATGGCCATCGATAATTAAAACATTACTTTGTATGTTGCTACAGAAAAGGTTCAAATAAGAAAAACCTAAAAAAGTGCTTTTTTTATCAAATGATTTGATACTTACAAAATTACTAAGAATGGTCAAGAACCCTAAAGAGTAGTTTGCTTCTTTTGAATTGGGGGGAAGCTGTTCTTTAGGGTTTTCTTTCTAAAGCTTTTTTCAAGCATATCGGAATTATCTTTTTTACGATAAGATGATAATGAGTTTGTTAGAGGAGAGATAGCGTCTATGTCTTTACACATCGTACTACATGAACCATTAATTCCAGCCAATACAGGGAATATTGCTAGAACTTGCGCAGCTACTGGTGTTCATTTGCATCTTATACGTCCGCTTGGCTTTTCAACTGACGACAAAGCTCTTAAACGAGCGGGATTGGATTATTGGCATGCAGTAAATATCAGCTACTACGATAATTTTGATCATTTCGCCCAAGTTCATGAGCATAAAACAGATCGTTTTTTCTTTGTAGAGACAAATGGGACAAGGTCTTATAGCGATATCGCTTTTCAACCTGGCGATTTTATTATCTTGGGTAAAGAAACTAGTGGCATCCCACAAGAAATTATGGACAGATACGATCCTAGTCAAATTGTTCGTATTCCTATGGGAGGCGCAACCAGATCTATGAATTTATCAAATTGTGCAGCCATTGTTACTTTTGAAGGGCTACGGCAGATTGGCTTTCCAGGATTGGATTAAACTAGCTTGTTGTTTTTCTGTAGATAAATATAAGGTAGGGTATTCAAAGGGAGGAACTTATGTCACAGGCAACCACAGTTTTTTTTGACCTAGATGGAACATTATTAGAAATGCATACTGATCAATTCGTGGAGAACTATCTAAAAGAGTTAGCTAAGTTTGTAGGAGATGCCTTTGAATCAAAGCAATTGATTAGTTGGCTATGGGATTCAACAAAAGCAATGATTATTAATAAGGAAGCAGATAAAACCAACGAACAGATATTCATTGAGAATTTCGTTAAAAAGAGTGGCACGAAGAAAGAAGATGTATGGCCGATCTTTGAAAAATTTTATGTGGAGCTATTTCCAAATTTATCACACTACACCAATCCATCACCATGGGGGAAAAAATTAGTGGAAGCAGCGAAAGAGGCAGGTTATCGTGTTGCTGTTACTACAAACCCTGTTTTTCCAAAAGAAGCTATATACGGGAGATTGGCGTGGCTTGAATTAACACCTGAAGATTTTGAATGGGTAACGGTATATGAGACATCTCATTTCACAAAACCCAATCTGGAGTATTATCGTGAAGTATGTGAGCGTCTACAAGTAGCACCAGAAGAGTGCATCATGGTAGGAAATCATATGCAGGAAGACATGGTAGCAAGTCAATTGGGTGTAAAAACATTTTTGGTGACCAATTATATGGAGGATCGTGGGGAGCCTACCTATCAGGTAGATCAACGAGGGACGATTGAGGAATTATATCAAGCAATTATAAATCGTCAAGGTGTTTTTGCTAAAGCTTAGCAATTATTAATAGAAGTACGAATAAGACTGGGAATGAATAAGACAAAGAACAAAAAAGGCAAAGAACAAAAAAGGCAAAGAACAAAAAAGATAAAGAACAGAGAATTAACCAAAAAATTAAGCTGCCCAGAAAAAGGCAGCCTTTTTTATGAAAAATTCTTTTAAAGCGGTAGAACCTCGTTGTAACTCGATTTCTGAAATAATGATAAATCTTTCTTGGCGTAATAGGGCTGATGTTACTTCTTGACCAGCAATACGCTGACTATAAATTTGACCGTTATAAATTTTTATGGCTTTCACAGGAAGGGCTGTTTTCTTTAGAATGACATGAGTTGCCTAATATTGTTAAGCAAGCTAGAGAGTCATTAAGTTCCTTCTATATGGTTACTTACATCGCGTCCAGATTTTTACCGACTTTTACTATGCCACGTCCGAAATCATCCTCATTACCCCCGATAATTTTAGATGGCTATCGTAGTGTAACAAAACCCCCGAGTAAATTGGGGTAAGCCATTATTGCCTTGTTTTGATCAAATAATTCCTTTATTTGTTCATTTGGCTGTGGCTACCGTTATAACAGCGATAAATCCAACTACAAAGGAACTGGCGAGGAGCATGTCGATTCAGCTTTCCTTTGCTTACCTATTAAAAATAACCAGCCCAAGCTCACAGAATATGTGCCTCGTCTGGTTATCAAAGCGTTAAAATATCTTGAAAAGTATAAGTATTTAGAAGCGTATTAATGCCTAAAAACGAATACAGCCACAGAATCGTACGAACTTCTACTTTACATATTCCAGGTCTTATCTTCGTTATATCCAGCCGTCAAGATGAAGAATAGAAAGACGACGAATACTCCACCAACAATAAACGTACCCATAGAGTAGAGCTCCTTTCTTTACTGTAGTACATCCATTATAACGTAGACTGACTTTTTTGCCTATTGTATGACTTGACAGAATTGTTTCATCTTTTATGAAAACTTCTAACTACTTTGAGTGAAACATGATGGGCACATCTGCATACTCATAGGAGAGAACCTAATTTTCGCCTGATATTTGGAGGTTTCTCAAGAATGCTAAAAAATATCGGGACATATATTTGTAAAATTTAATCTACAGTTTTGAGTTGAGAATTGGCTGGTTTAGGGAGGAGTGACTTGCATGGATATTTTACAAAGAATTGCAGAGCACCGGGCCCGTGAAGAAAAGTTAACGTGGAAAGGCACGTTTGCTGAATATCTTGAGCTTGTCCGCAAACATCCACAGATTGCTCAGACGGCTCATTCACGTGTCTACAACATGATTAAAAGCCATGGGATTGAAGAAAATGAAGATGGTAGCAGGAGTTACAAATTTTTCGGACGTGAAATCTATGGTTTAGATCGTAGTGTTGAGCGACTGGTGGAGGAATACTTCCATTCTGCAGCAAGAAGATTGGACGTAAGAAAAAGAATCCTGTTGCTAATGGGCCCGGTCAGCGGGGGGAAATCAACAATCGTAACGATGCTGAAGCGTGGTTTGGAGGAGTATTCCCGTACAGATGAAGGTGCAATTTATGCGCTAGAAGGATGCCCTATGCAAGAAGAACCGAACCACCGACAAGTAACCCATTAAACAACAAATTATCTTAATTCAAAATTCACTATCTCCACAATAGGAGGTTTTGCACCTTTTCCTGGCTTTGGAGGTTTAACCATTCTTATCGTGATGCTACGGAAAATAGCATGCACGGCTGCCTTTTTAGATTCGTCTGAAAGAGTATTCCAATTGTCTTTAACACTACTAATCCACATTCGTATTTCTTCCTCATCAGCTCTAACATCCTCAGTTTCTAGCTGTAACAAAAGATCATTTTCTCTTTCCTGTAACTCTGCAATCTTTTTCCTATAATCCCCTTTTGCAATGTCTCCATCCACGTATAATTCTTTTATACGTTCCTTTTTCCCTTCGATATGGATAAGTTCATTTTTTATTTGTTCCTTGTCTATTTCCGGTTCCTTTGCAAGGTACTCTTTTTCGTTGTATGCAGAAAAATACATTGTTTCTAAGAAAGCTTTTTCAATTGATTCTTCCGCGATAGCAGGTATGTTGCATATGCCTGTGCGAAATCGACCAGAACATTTGTAGAAACGATGTATTCCACCATTTCTCTTTTTCTTAAATCCTCCAGTAAAAGCTTGTCCGCATTTTTCGCACTTAGCCACACTTGAAAAAGGGTAGTGATTATCGGACCTAAAAGCCATAAAACTACGTTCCTTCATCAACTCTTGTATCTCATCCCAATCATCTTTCGATATCAAAGGTTCAAAGTTTTCTTGTTCGTACTTTGAAATTACTGTTTCAGCATTTTTACCTTTTGCTGCGCTCCTGTTATTCCAGCGTACATAACCCGCATATATTGGATTCCTCAGAATATAGCGCACTGTATGATCGCTCCAAACCTCACCTTTTCCCGTGCGAATTCCTCGACAATTGAGGTCCTTTGCAATATTTTGTGATCCGTTAGTTCTGTATTTTAGAAAAATATAACGTACCCATACTGCTTCGCTTTCATCAATTGTTAAAATGCCATCTTCAAGTTTATATCCATAGGGGGCAGGGCCACCATTTCGTTTTCCTTGTTCGCTTCGATGTAACATGTTATCGAACACGCGCTCTGCAATAGTTTCCCTTTCCCACTGGGCTAAAGTAGCGATTATAGTGATAAACATTCTTCCGGTAGCACTTGTAGTATCAAATACTTCTGTGCAGCTTTTAAACTTGACGTCATACTTATCCATGACCTGTAGGAGGTAATGTAAGTCAGAAACTGAACGAACAAAACGATCCAATTTATAGACCAAGACAACATCTATTTTTTGGTTCTTAATATCTTCTATAAGACGTTTTAGAGCTGGTCTATCCATGTTTTTAGCAGAATAACCTTCGTCCGCATAATTTGCCACTAGTGTCCAGCCTTGGCTCTGTATGAACGCTTTAAGTCGTTCATCTTGTGTCTGGAGTGATACTCCGTCATCGCGTTGCATTTCTGTAGAAACTCGACGATATGCGCCAACCCTCAAATGACTATCTCCTTTCGATTTGCTATTCAAATTATATTATTAGTTTATGACTAATAGTAAAAAATGCAAATTTATCAGTGAAAGGAAAAATTTTCATGCTATAATGGCTAGGTACAATAGAATAGGCTCTCTCAATGGCGATCTTGGCTCATCCCCATGTCACAGTAGCAAGGGGGTGATGCTCATGTCCGTATACGAAGCGCTTATGGTAATGTTTGCATTTGGAACATTTATCATTGCTTTAATTGGGCTATTTGTCAAAATGACAAAAAAGTAAGATCGCCATTGAGCCCTGGAAAGCTTGACGATCTTACTTCGTGACTTGAGCCAATCCCATTGAGGGATTACTATTGTACAAACCGTAGGTGTTACAGCACCTGCGGTTTTTTTATTATATGTTGCTGTATTCTTATAATACCATATTATAGGTGATTATAAACAGTGGAATTCGTAGGAGTTATAATTATTTAAAATGGATTTTTATGTAAATTCATGTTATTATTAAAATGCAACGGAAATATTTTGAAAATGAAGGAGGAAATTTGATGTTCAAAAAGCTTGTAATCGGAGCAATGTCTGTAGGATTATTTGCTAGTATAACACCAGGTTTTGCCTCTGCAGAAGCATTAAACACATCTCCTCAACTGGTACAAACCAAGGCAGTCAAAGAAACTTATATTGTAAATCAAACAGTATCAGTTAGCAAAAAACGTGCAAAAGTAGCGAGTATACCTGGAACAAATGGAACAATCACGTTTAGCGGAAGGGCAACTGGAAAAGGTTATATTGAAATTGGAGGCTCTAAAATCGTTCCGTATTCGGATGGTACTCATACCGTTAAAACTTTGCACCTTAACCCGGGTAAATACGATGTATATATCGTGAATGAGGACAGTAAGGATGTTACCTTTGACGGAACTATTTATTATAATATTAACTAAACCGTTTACTGCATGCTTGTAAAATGATAAGCAAAAAAGCACCTGATTCGGTGCTTTTTTTATTAGTGTGATAAATTATTTTATTATAAAATAAGCTCACTCCTATTTTCAAAAGAAGGGGGGCATATAAAGCAATATCTTTAATGCTCACATTTGGGTTATTAATTGCTGCTGTACTGTCCTTCAACAAAAAGAAGTAGGTCACCCTTGAGTTTCCCAGCTCAATGACCTACTTCCCTGTTAAAACGAGTCGACCCATTGAGGGATAACTATTGTACAAACCGTAGGTGTTCCCGCACCTGCGGTTTTTTTATTATATGTTGCTTGTATTCTTATAATACCACATTAAGGGAATGAGTAAACAGTATCATTCTATGAACAAGCTAATTAAAGTAGAACATACTAGAACCGCAAGAAATGGAGACAATAAGCTGCTTTTTTCACTTGGCACAATAATATATACCCAATTGAAAAAATATGAGAAAAACGATAATGCTTGGTCTGAAAAAACTATTCATGTTTTGATCCCCCATATAAAGGCATTTGTAGTAATTGTAATATATTGTAGTTGCTTAAAAGGTACATTTCTTTTGTTTTGTATTAAGAAGTAATGAATGTCAAATCATTAAAAAATTGCTGTATATTGTCAAAATGTTTACAAATATTGTATTGATTGAATATAATTCATTTGAAAAAATATTCTATTTCAAGGGGTTGCTTATTTTGAAAAAGGTCTTTAAAAGTATCGTTGCTTTTTCTTGCTTAGCATCACTTTTAACTATCCCGACAGTCAGCTTTGCATCTGAAGAGAAAACAAGAAGCGAGCTAGAAATAAGCGAAAATAGTATTCGTTTGTCAACTCATATTGCTACAGAAGAAGAATTAGAAAAAGCTAGAGAGGCAAAGGAAAGAGCAGGTGAAGTAGTAGAAGATAAAATTGCTGAATTTGCTAGTTCAGGCAAAGCACTTTTAGAGGAAGTTGCTACAGCATTCTGGCAAATGGACTATAATTTTGATTTTAAATTAAAAAAAGGAGATGTTGCTACAGATAAGTTTGTTTTAGAATCTGATTATAACAGTATATATATTTATACTGATGTAGAAACACCAGATACCGATTTACCTTACTTTACTATGGAGCTTTATCGGGTGAATGGAATTTTCGAGAGTTATATTGGGAAAGTAAAAATGAAATTAAATGGATCTGATTCCGATAAATTTGTAAATATAGGACCAGGTAAATACTATTTCTTATTAAGTAAAGGTAACGATGGTACTAGAGCAGAAGGCCAGATTGTAATCGTTGCTCGAAAATAAATTAAGGAAAAAGCCGGCTGCTTAAAGTTGCAGTCGGCTTTCTTTTTGAGGTTCTTTAGGTTTAAACAAAATTGCAATAAATGAAAACCAGCCCTTAACAAGTACGAATCCAATCATACCACCTATTACATTCAGGATGATATCGTCGATTTCAAAGAAGCCAGCTTGAGTTATTATTTTAACTGAATTTATTAAAAAGCTAAGGATTAGGGTAAACAAAAAGGTTCTTAGCATATTGTTTATAGAACTGAATAACAGAGGTATAAGAATCCCAATAGGAATGTAAAGCAAAATCTTCCCTAGTAATTCATAGCGATTAAAATATTCAAAGTGTGTAAAGAAATCTATGATTTTTTCAAACGGAATCAATCTTATTCCAAAGTAATCGCTATGCAAACGCTCAGTGTTTAGATAAATATACAGTAGATAAAGGGGCAGGAAAAAGAAAAACGAGTTATACAAGATTGTATTCTTTTTAATCATCGTAATAGAATGCCTCCTTAACGTAATTAATTAAAAAACAAATCTTACATATCAGGGAAAGTATACCAAAAAACAAGTGCAATTCCAATTAGAGGGAATAATTTTATTATAACGTATCATATTTAGATAAATCTATGATACAGAGGGTAAACCTCCTACAAATAAAAAAAGCGCATCCAAAAAGGTGCGTTTTTTATGTTGCAATCGACTCTAATTATCTTACTCACCTGCGGTCTTTTTTAGTCTATTCGTTCATGTACATATAATACCACATTATAACCTTAGTTTTACGAAATAATACGAAATGACGGAATCTAGGTTACATCCAGACTTAGGGAAAGTAGGAAACGAATTCTCATCTATCAATAAAGTTGAGCATTCCTCAAATAAATGTTTTTAACAGACCGAAAGTGCTGTATAATGGGAACTAAAGTTCGCATCAGAGGGGGAGTAAAAATGAGAGAGCTTAAAATAGTTGAAATAGATGAACAGCAATCTGAGGAACTTACTGATAAAATTATAGCTATACTTTGCTGTAATTATTACATAAACCCTGATGCAAAACGAGTGATTGATGAGATAAAGGAATGCCGTTCGGGATGAATGGCACAACGAGGTGGAAGATATGTCTAGTTTAGGGAAGAGATTAAAGCAAGCGAGAGAAAATAAAAATATCACTCAAATGTACATAGCCAAAACACTAGGAATTTCAAATGGTACCTTATCAGGCTATGAGCGAAATTATCGTGACCCTGATACTGAAGTACTTTCTAAACTTGCTAGTATTTATGAAGTATCAGTAGATTGGCTAACTGGAATGACTAATGATCCTTCACCAAAAGACTTTAATCCATATGCCGAAGAAATTGAAAGATTCAAAGTGATATTAGATTCTCTCCCTAGAGATAAACACGAATATCTTTTGGAACAAATTTCAATTTTTGCTGCTGGGATTAGAGCTATGGAGAAAGAACGTAAAGATGAAAAATAAAAAACCGTTCCTAATGAACGGTTACGACTATATAAATTTATTTTTTATTTTTGTTCTCTAAGGCAACAATGCCGGCAGCTACTATATACATTTGGTCAAGAAGCTCTCTTCGTTTATTATCAGGTAGAGAATTTAAGATTTCTTTTATTTCTTCTGCATCTGGATTTTGAATCTCGTTTAATTGATTAGGCACAGAAACAGCATCCAACCCTACCAACCAATCAATAGAAACTTCATATAAATTAGCTAGTTGCTTCAAGGTGCTAAGATCAAGTTCGCGTTGTCCAGATTCATATTTAGCTAATGTGCTATTGTGTATACCCAATCGTTCTGCGACTTTATTTTGTTGCAGGCCTTTTTTAGTTCTTGCTTCACGTAATCTTTGAGCAACTAATTTATAAGAACTATCCAACGGCTTTTCGTAGTTGTTATACTCGTTCTCATTTATTGAAGGCGATGGTTCATCAGAACGACCTAGTAAGTAATCAACAGTTACACCAAAAAAGTCTACAATGCTTTCTAAACGTTTCCCTCTCGGCAAACGCACTTCACCTTTAGGATTTTCATAATGCGTAATAGAAGTGCGAGGGATATCTAACTTTAAAGCTAATTCTTCTTGAGATAAGCCTCTTTCTTCTCTTAATTTCTTGAGTCTTTCAGGAAATCCCACGAGATTCACCCCTTTGTATAGATGTAATTTTACCATCTGATGTTCGTAAAAAAAACAGTGCGTTATAAGAACAAAAAACTATTGACATGTGCGTTTAACGCAAGTATTATATAAAGTGTAAGGTGCTTAAAACGCACGATAAGGAGGTGCTTAAATGACAAAAACAAAGCCTCGTACTTCCTTAATTGCTTTGAGAAAAAGCAAAGGATTTACACAGCAAGCTCTTGCTGATTTAGTTGGGATCAATAGATGCTTTCTATCTAACATAGAAAGGGGGAAGTATTCTCCATCATTAGAAGTCGCTTATAAGATTGCTAATGCTCTTGATACACATATTGAAGAAATTTTTTTTGGGAACAAAGTGCGAAAAACGAACAAACGAAAACAATCTGCATAAGAGTGATTACATAACCGCAATCACTCATCAATCTTGATTTTTCCGTTTTTCTTTTCGAACTCATCAATATGATGTTCGATAAGATGCTCAATTTGCATAGCGATTGATCGTTTGTTTTTATCAGCAATATATTTAATCTTTTCGAAGTTAGTTTCTTGTAAACGCAATGTAAAAGGACGTTTATCAGTAGCCATTGACGTCACCTCATATTCATTTTGATGTCACTAAGATAGCAAATCAAAAAATAAATGTATGCAACCATATTGACATCAAAGTGATATCACTCTACAATAAAATCCAAGGAGGTGATTTCAAAGTGATGTCACCTAAGAAAAAAACTTTGTCACTTAGGATCACGTTCGATCTTGATAAGCAATTAGAAATAGCAGCTTCAGAAATGGGAGTTTCTAAGAACGCATTAATTGCAACTGTCCTTAATGATGCTGTTAAGAAGAAATTTAAATCTAAACAATCAGCATAGGAGTGATTAATACCCCAGAGAAAAAAGAGATCCGTCCTACCTTAATCATATCCATTAAGAGGCTACGAATAACAACGGATAGGACAAACTCTCCAACTCATATACATCTAAAAAACGAGAGAGGTGTTGTATATGAAGATCATGTTAAATCATGAACAAACGAAACGTTTTTTTGATGCAATCATGCCGGAAGTAATTGAACTGATTAAAAAAGAAAAGCTGATGAACTTGAAACAGAAAGAACAGCAGCAGAATATTGACGATCAGTTGATTATTACCGCGCAGTAGCGCGGTCTCTATGTCGGACAAGCTAGGTGATTGTGTGATTACATTCTACATAATCAAAATTCCCCCAGGTGAGCAGCCCGAGGGAAAGCATGAAAGATGAACACAACTTAATTGTAAAACTATTTATCAAATATAGCTGTTCTTATTTGGAACAAATTGGAACAAGTTTGAAGAAGGAGAGAGAAAAGTGAAGAAGTTCGGAGCGATACTGCACGCTTGCAGAGAAAGAGCAGGGTTAAGCCAAGAACAATTAGCCGAAAAGCTCAATCGTTCAAGAAGTTGCATAAGCAAGCTGGAGACAGATAAGAAAACGTTGGATTTCCAAACGGGACTAGCGTGGATAGAAGCCACAGGAGCGAAGGAGGTGGCTGTAGCGTTCTTCTGTGGAATGGATGGAATGTCCATCATGCAAAACGTTCTATCAGTAATGGTGTAAAGGAGGTGAGAAGGTGAAAGAAATGCTGGATGGTTTGGACGAAGAGGAGCTATATCACATTGTAAATGGGATGCTCGATCAATCTGAGATAAGCCTCCAGAACGGTAATCCTATTGATGCTAAAAAGAAGCAAATCATAGCAAAAAAGGTTTTAGACATTAAGTTAGCAAGACAAGCTGAACAAATTCAAAGAATCCTAAAAGGGAGGGAACAGCGTGAACTATGAGGACTTAATTGCTGATCTAAAAAGATACCAGCGATTGATGATGATTACTAAAACAGCAGGAGATCATCAGGCTCATGAAAACTATCGCCAAATTACCCGTTGGATTACAGAACAAATAAGAGAGCATGAAAAAACCGCCTGCTCGCAACAGACGGCATCGTAACAAAAATTTGTACCTCTACAATATCAAATAATTGGAGGTTGGACAAGTTGTTTGAACCTAAAGTAATAAAAATTAAACGAATAGCTATTGGATGCATTGTGAACTATTGCGGTTTTAAATATTACGAAATCAATCATTATTACGATACTGAGGATGGACAAGAACGCAGAGGTATATCAAAATTCTCGTTTTCTTTTTTCAAGAATAAAGGGATTACTCAACGTTTTAACGGAACAAAGAAAATTGATAATTGGCTTGCCACGGAAGAAGGCCGAAGGGAATACATTTCTTTACTCAACAAAGAAAACAAGTATTTTAAATACATTTAGATGCGGAGGTTGGACAAGCATGGAACGAAAAATCGGAACCGTTCAAATGGAACTAAACGAACAAAATCGTGCTATCGAGTGCTTAAATGCAGAAATTATATCAATGGATGAAGACATGCGAGCTTTAGAAGAAAAGTTAAACAAGATCGGCAGAGAGCTTGCTGAAATGGAATCAACAAGAAGTGATTTATGGGAAGAGTTACGGCGCCGCGAAGATTATGTAGCAGCCTTAGTACGGGAGGGAAAACAATATGCCAGCATTGCATGATTTTCCACAACATGTAGAGCGTGTTGAACCTGATCAGCAAGGGTATCTCCTTCATGGTATTAAAGCCTTTAATGAACCAGGGGATGAGTTACGGGAGAAGGTAGAAAGCATTAACGAGGATTTGAAATACCTACTTTTGTTCTGGGAAGAGTTTTCATCAGAACAAAATTTTGAATATCTAATGGACGTGAAAAAACACTTTGACCAAGTGATGAAGCTCTACGGAGGTGTTGGACTATGAGGCTGTATGAACTAGCTGACGCTTACGCCGAGGTTGCACAAATCATATTGGATGATGAGACGCCAACAGAGGCTCTAGTCAACACTCTACAATCCATAAAAGATGCTATCGGAAATAAGGCTGATAATATCGCCAAAATGGTGCGTAATATCTCGGCTGAGGTAGAGGCGATTAAACAGGAAGAGGCTCGTCTAGCTGAACGCAGGAGACGACTAGAAAAGAAACAGGAAGGCTTAAAACTCTATCTGAAGGAGCAACTAGAGGTTGCTGGATTACAAAAAGTCAAAACACCGATTTTCACTATTTCAGTTAGAAAAAGTCCTGGTTCAGTACAGGTGGTAAACGAAATTGAAATTCCTCAAATGTTTTGGGTAACACCACCGCCAATTCTGGATAAAAAGTCGATGTCAGAACGTTTGAAATCAGGTGAGGAAATACCAGGGGTAACGCTAGTAAAAGGTACTTCCTTACAGATCAAATAGGAGTGAGAACATGAGTGTATACAAGAAGATTCTCGCTGTTATGAATGATGTGTCCTATCTCCAGAAAGATGACCAAGTGGAGTTTAAAACCACTAAATATAAGGCTATTTCAGAAGAGAAAGTAACGTCTGCTGTAGGAAAAGCAATGCGGGAACATGGGCTTGTGATAATCCCTATCCATCAAGAGCATTCCAAAGTGGATCAGCTTACCACAGTGAATGTTCGGTACCGGATTGTTGATGTAGATACAGGAGACAGCATAGAAGCTGTTTCAAGTGGAACAGGGGCAGATACACAAGATAAAGGTGTAGGTAAGGCTATGACATATGCCTATAAATATTTACTTCTAAGAACCTTTGCAATCCCTACAGGAGAAGACCCAGACAAAGTAAGTTCTGCTGAATTAGATGAAAATAAGCCAAAAGCTCAATCAAAGGCTCAACCGAACGTTAACGACAGTAAAGAAGCTGTATTAAAAGCTAAGTGGCAACTGGTGGGGTACTCGTTAGATGACTTTGATGAATGGCACCAGAATCAGATAGAAAGAGGATATAACGAAAATCAAATGGAGGCTTACCTTACAAGAAAAATAAAAGAAAGGGAGGCAGCTAAGAGTGCTTAACCGAGTAATCCTGATTGGTCGCCTTACTAAAGATCCTGACATGAAATACACACCTAACGGCGTAGCAGTTACAACTTTCACTATTGCAGTTGATCGTAGATTCTCTGGTCAAAGTGGAGAGAAAGAAACTGACTTTATTGGAATAGTTGCATGGAGGCAATTGGCTGATCTTTGTACTAACTACCTTAGGAAAGGTAAGCAATGTGCTGTAGAAGGACGCTTACAAACGAGAAGCTATGACAACAAAGAAGGAAAGAAAATATTTGTTACTGAGGTTGTGGCTGATAACGTGCAGTTCCTAGGTAGTAGAGATGGACAAGCTCAACAGAACAATAAGAGTTCATTCGATGATCCTTTCGCTAGTGATAAACCAATCAATATTTCAGATGATGACTTACCTTTCTAGGATGGTGATAAGCATGGGATTGTTTGATGAAGTAAGAGCCGTACCAAAGCCTGATTTCAAGCGTAGAACGAAAAAACGTGTAGCCCGGGGAAGAATTTCCCCGGCTATCTACAAAGAAGTAATGGAGCGAGATCAGGGGCGTTGTGTGCTGTGTGGCAAGACTACATGGTTAGAAGCACACCACATCATTTTTAGAAGCGAGGGAGGCACTGGAGAGGCTCATAACCTTGCCTTAGCTTGCGGACCATCTACTCAAACAGGTACGTGTCATTGGAAGGCTCACCACACGAAAGAAGGGCGTCAAGCGTTTCGGGATTATCGTGAGAATGTATTGCTTCCATTGTATCGAGGAGCATCGTAACAAGAGGGGAGCGCGAAGGATGGACACAACAGATAAATACGGGGCGGGCTTCGTGGTCATCCCCCGTATAACCTTTGAACATTTTATAGATGAGGTGCTTTATAACTACCTGATGAAAGGTGCGAATTACAAGGCTTCTAGTGAGTGCCAGAGAGGACAAATGATTGTCTCGGTTAGGAAATTACCTGAAGTAATGGGATGGACTTACCAGCAGATCAGGACTTCACTAGACAGATTATCAAGCAACCATCTAATCAAAATGGAGCAGATAAAATACAAAGGCAACAAAGCTTCACTAATCACAATTGTAAATTATGACGGGTTTCAGCAGCTAGAAAACTACTCAAAAATTAACGCACCGAACAACGCACCGAACAACGCAAGTGTTAACGCACCTGATAACGCACCTAACGAACCTGAAAATGAAGTTGTACCAAGCGTTTTGAGCGATGAAGAAGACGCGAACAACGCACCGAACAACGCAGGTAAAAACGCACCGAACAGCGCACCGAACAACGCTAATAGAACAGCAGTTAAACAACAAGATAAACAACAAGTAAAACATATAAAAGAATCTTGTCGGAGTCGAGAAGACATTACCTCTTTTGTTGACTCGCAACAGCTCCTCAACCGGATTGAATTACCTAATCGTTTGTTTGTTGAATACTTCGATCTGGTGAGACTTCAAAGAAAATCAGGAAAGGTAGCAAACAGCGTTCTTGAAGGACTATGGGGCAGGCTAGCTAAACAGGCTATTGATTCAAAACAAACAGCAGAAGCAAATCAGGCCATCGTCACCTATGCGCTATCTACATACATCATGGACTACGGTCATAAGCCTGCTGAGTATGCATTCGGTATCATTCGCAACACAAGCGAGCCTGAAGCAAGACAAGGAATGATGAGGCTCCAAAATCAGAAACATAGACAACGACCTTACAAGACTTGGGGTGATCGAAATGAATCCAGTGGAACAAGTGATAAACAACGTCGTGCAGATGAACTCGATGCGCTTTCCCTCTAAGGAAGATCATGTTTGCAAGCATTGTAATCGAGTGGTTGAAAAGATTGAAGTTGAAATCCTTGGCAAAAAGAAAGTGGTTCAACCAGTTTGCAAATGTGAGGCAGATGCAGAAGCAGAGGATATGAAAAGGCTCACTGAACACCAACAGCGACGCGATACAGAAAAGCTATTCTCAATCTCATCTCTTGGTAAACGGTTTGAAGAATCGTCATTCGAAACATTCATTCCACGAGAAGGTGCAGAAATGGCGCTGAAGCAAGCCAAGAAGTACGCGTTCGCTTTTGATGAGTACGGGCCGTTGAGTCTACTACTTTGGGGAACGTACGGGAACGGCAAGAGCAAGCTAGCTGCCGCAGTAGCTAACTGTCTGAAAAAGAATGGGAAAGTCGTGGTGTTCCAAAGTGTACCGGAGTTACTTCAGCGAATCAGGCAGACGTTCAACAAGAACAATGACGAGTCAGAACAGCAGATCATGAAGGCACTCCTTACTTGCGATCTACTGATTCTGGATGACATAGGTGCTGAGAAAGTCACTGATTGGGTGAGTGACGCTCTATTCAGAGTAATAGACGGAAGATATCGCAAGCAATTACCAACCTTCTACACATCCAATTTGAAGCTATCAGAGCTAGACGAAAAACTAGGTAGCCGAATTTATGATCGAATCTTGGAAACCACGATTCCGGTACAGAATAAGGCAGCCAGCTACAGGAAAGAACAGGCTGTAGAACGATTTGAAAAACTAAGACAAGAAATGAACTAAGAGGGGGAAGCGAGAATGAATCAATTACAAGTAATCGAACACCAAGGTAAACGTGTTCTTACTACAAACCAGTTAGCAGAAGTTTATGGAGCAGATGTAAAACATATCCACGACAACTTTCAAAATAATGAAAGTCGATACAAAGTTGGTAAACATTACTTTGTACTACAAGGTGAGGAATTAAGACAGTTTAAAGCTTCTACGCAAATATCGGGGAACCTCAAATTTGCTCCAATCCTATATCTTTGGACTGAAAAAGGCGCGTGGCTTCAAGCGAAATCTCTCAATACAGACGAGGCGTGGGAAGCCTACGAAATGCTAGTAGATGATTACTATCGAGTGGTAGGACAAGTTTCAAATCTTGGATTAAGCCCTGAGGTTCAAGCAATTTTCTTTCTCGACAAGAAAACTCAGGAGATTGAAAACCGCGTACTCCATTTAGAGCAAACCAAGACAGTAGATTATGGTCAACAACAAGTATTGAACACTTTATGCAAACGCCGTGTAGTAGAAATTCTAGGCGGGAAAAGTAGTGCTGCTTATAAGCAACTCAACAACAAACTATTTAGCGCAGCATGGAAAAGCTACCACGGTTATTTCAAGATCAACTCCTATCGTAATACACCAGCAAAAGAATTTGATAAGGCGAAAGAATATCTACAACAGTGGTCTCCACAGGGAGAACTTTTACGAGAAATAGAGGATGCAAACAGTCAATTGAGTTTCTTGTATGACATCAAAGGAGCATAGAAATGAACAACGAGAAAGCAGTATTAGCTATACAAATTACTTACTTTAAAAATTATATCCATGAGCTAGAAGAAGATATTAAAAACGTGCAGTATGACTACTCCAGAAGAATACTAGAGGGCAGTCTTACAGATTATCAGAAGGGCTTGGCAGAGGTTCAAGCTAGATGGGAGGCATTAGATGCGAGAGATAAAGTTTCGTGCATGGGATAAAGAAGATAAATACATGCTTGATTGGGAAATGATCAAGCTTGATGTGGAGTATTCAATAAATCAGCTTTTAGAAATGGATCGGTTTGAAATGATGCAATTCACAGGGCTCTGCGACAAGAATGGCAAAGAGATTTACGAGGGAGATATTGTTCAAATCGACAACACTGATGAAGTGAACATGTGGTTTCGTGGTAAAAAGGCTTTAGTTGAATGCAAACCAGGGAGATTCAGAATATTAATAGAATCAGGTGAAGCCAATATGATGAAGGAAGATATGTCGAACGTCATAGAAGTCATCGGCAACATATACGAAAATCCAGATTTGTTACAGGTTGGTGGGGAATGATGACCGAGAAAGAACTGCAAGAAATTCGTGAACGTGTAGAGAAAGCTACTTCAGGCCCTTGGAAAGAGAGAGCAAGGAACGGAGATTTTATTCATATTGCTAAGGGATTGGTTATAGGAGGCAATCAGAATGATGTTGATTTTATCACGAATGCTCGGCAGGATATCCCTAACTTACTGTCAGAAATTGATCGGTTGAGAAAAGCGTTGATAGAAATTAAAGAAATCTTGAGCTGACGGAGGGAGAGCATGAGAATGAACACAAGCTATGCAAATAGAGGAATGGCATTTGAGCAAATGCTAGAACTAGCAAATACGCAATATGAACGCAAAGATATTGCATTAATTAAAAAACTCCCCACTCCTGTAAAAGTGTTGAAAACAGAAGGGACAAGCATCAAGAAAGCTGTTTATGGTTCAAAATCTACAGTCGATTATTACGGAGTATACAAAGGCAGAGCCATATATTTCGAGGCAAAGTCAACTAAGAGTCATACAAGCTTCTCACTAGCAAACATCGGTGATCATCAGTTAGAACATTTGGGGAAGACAGAACAAAACGGCGCCCTGTGCTTCTTTCTAATCGAGTTTACAAGTAAGAGGGAGGTTTACTTTGTCCCTTACTCATTCATTCAAATGTACGTGCTTAACGCCCGTCTAGGAGGCCGTAAAAGCATACCTTATGATGAGTTCGAAATTTATGCTTACTTGGTTCAGAAATCTCAAAGGGCCTCACTGGATTACCTGGTATACGTAGATCGGATGATGGGAGTGGCGTGAATGGGGTACATCTCAGCGAAAAAAGCTAACAAATTAGCTGGTGAAGGTAAATTCAAAGGCCGTCCATTATACATTGCTTGCGAAGAATGCGACTTCATCTGGTTAGAAAGCGAGATTGATGAAGTACGTCAGCTATGGAGAGAAGACGAGTCTATTGCGAGTATCGCTAAAAAGATAAAAAGAGACATAGACGAGGTAACGCTACTCATCATAGATCAAATAAGACACGGCATGATTAGAAAACGTAAGGGAAGCTTATTAGAACACGTTAGCTAGGTAAACCAATAAATCAAGAGGAGTGAGCATTGATGAATACACAGGACAATCAAATAGTTAAAGAAACGTTGAACAAAGAGCAACTGGAGTGGCAGAAACAAGTCATTCGTGAGGAGATGGAAACCGAATGAACTACGGCTTTACATGGATAGAGATTGACGAGGCTCAGGCGTTGCGAGAGTGGGCGGAGAGCAAGAATTACTCTCCAGACAAGGGATAAGCTTCACCAGCCCTTCCAAACACCAAATGCACGACATGATACTGCTTCACAGGTAGATCAGGAAAAACAAACCTAACGTTATCGCTGTTTCGGATAGGTTCAACTTCAAAAGGGATGCTGTGTAGTCGAAACTTTCGAATTAGCCTAGCAGATCGACTACACGGCACTAGATAATAAAACGATTTTTGCATGATATCAACTCCTTTTGATAGAGCATATCTCTATCATTTGAGACAAAAATAGGAGGTAATTATGAGCAAAAATAGGATAGATTTGATTGGAGGATTAGTATCAAATTGGCGTGAATTGAAAGCCGAAATCGAAAAGCAAAGTACTCCATTTAATGTATATTTTTATGTTTACCATGAAGACGATTCGGAAGACGCATGTATTTTCCTTTCTGATGCAGAATTGATCAAATGGTTGAAAGAAAAATTTTACGATTGGGGCTATTGGGAATCTGGTAATTTTTATAACTGCATGAATGACATTAAGGTGTGGAAACTAATTTCGAAAAATGAAGTTGATTGTTACCCAAATCTATACTGCGATGCAAAGCCAACGTCTATTGTTGCTGATGGTCAGCAATACTATCGCATAGCAATAAAAATCAGTACCGAACTCATGATTTCAATATCGCTGAGTTGAGGAGGAAGCACAATGACCGAACAACAGATCATTGTGATAAGGAGAGCGTCAGATGACAGTCATTAAGGACAGGTGGCACACTGCAAGACAATCGTACACTTGTGACGGCTGCCACAAGGACATTAACGCAGGAGATCGGTATAGACGGTTATTCGGATCGGCGGAAGCTTCTGATCCAATGCATGAGCTGATCTTGTGCAGTAAACCATCGTGCGGCGGAAAAGAGGAGGAAGCCCAAAGTGATACGTTATACGTTATGTGATGAGTGTGAGCGAAAACAAGATAAAATGTTTAGTCGAGATTCGAGAAAAGTAGAACGATGCCAAAGGTGTAAGCGAGATTATACTACTCGTGCCCATGAAACATATTGTTCTGATTGCGCTAAAGAAGCTAGCATTTGTATAGATTGCGGTAAGGGTTTGCATAGGGATTAAACTTGTTTCTTTAATTACAACATAGGCTTTGTAAGTAGGAGGCAATTATGAGTAAATACCAGATAGATTTAGTTGGAAGCTCAGTGTCAAATTGGCGTGAATTAAAAGCCGTGATTGAAAAGCAAAGTAGTCTGTTTAACGAATACTATTATGTTTACTGTGAAGATGATACGGAAAAAGCATACATTTTCCTTTCTGGTACAAAATTGACCGGCTGGCTGCAAAAAAAGTTTTACGATTGGGGCTATTGGAAATGTAGCGACCTTGATGGTTGCATGGATGACATTAAGGTGTGGGAGTTAATCCCGAAGAGTAAAGTTGATTCTTATTCAAGTTTATACGGCAATGCAAAACCAACATCTATTGTAGCTGATGAACAGCGATACTATCGCAAAGCAAAAGGAATCCGCGTCGAACCCGTGATTTCAATATCGGTTGTATCGAAGTGGGAGGAAGCACAATGACCGAACAACAGATCATTGTAACACTGGCAACTGAGGTAATGGGGTGGCATATCGACACACCGTATTGGTCTGAAAGAAAGGTTTGGGTAAAAAGCCCAACTCAATATGATTGGATAGAAAGTTGGAACCCACTACAAAACCTAGACGATGCATTGCAGTTAGTGACGAGATTTGAAACATGGCAAGTGACCAAAATGCGCACTCCTTCAGGAGACCCAAAATATCGAGCTACAGTAAAGGCTAATCAATACACAGCATACGGAGAAACACCACAAGAAGCTATTTGCAAGGCTGCTATGGAAGTGGTTGAACAGGGGGACAAATAGTGAAAAAGGCTTGTAAGTTCAAAACCATTCAGAACATCTATTGGGATAACTGGGGCAAATACGTTACTGCGTTTCCAAAAGGCGGTGTTTACATCGGAACGGTTTATTACAATAATCACGGTGAAATTCAAGCCATAACAGCTAGAAGCCCCATATATGATGTGAAAGATGATGTGGATATGGAATGCATTGAAATATTGGAAATTACAGAAGAGGTTTAACACAACACACGATTTGTAAATGGGGAGGTAAGGGAATGAAAGCTGGTCATAGTCTGGATGTGCGAATTGCAAAGGCTTTGGGGTGGGACATTCATCCAAGTGGTTCGGTTTTTCAGAAAGGTACTAGGTGGTTTCCGATACCTGATTTTTCAACTGAATGGGATGGCATGGGTGTATTGGTAGAGGAAGCAGCTAAAGAAGGTATTTTCCTTGAATATGAGCATTTCAGAAACGGCAGATACATGGGACGTGCATGGAAATTCTGCGATGAGTCAGATGGTTGGATAAGTATGCCAAATAATCGAGCAATAAAACCTCCAATAGCAGATACAGCAGCTCTGGCAGTTAGTTTAGTCTTTCTGGAGGCGAAAGGAATCGGCATTTAACAAATCATTACTTGTGATAAGGGAGGAATAGATCATGATAAAAAGACCTGTAATGTGGGCAATTGGTTTCGAGCATCAGGAAGATACATTTTATAATTTCACGAAAGGCGAAGAAGATACAAACTTAACTTTTAACCATCTAGTTCCAACGAAAGATATGGCAATGGATTTTATTGAGAATTACTTGGCAATTTCATATATTCCAATTCCTGTAACAATTATCAGTTATTCCGAGGATGGAACTTTTGTCTACGCCTATGATCCACTTTATGAATGGGAGTAATAGTTAAAACCATTACTGTGATAAGGGAGAAGAGTAATGACTTATCTGGAGCAAATAACTAAAATCACAGGGCAACTACCACTAGAGGTATTACTA
Organism: Brevibacillus sp. SKDU10; assembly: GCF_001645205.1. Lineage (NCBI taxonomy): Bacteria > Bacillati > Bacillota > Bacilli > Caryophanales > Paenibacillaceae > Brevibacillus > Brevibacillus sp. SKDU10. The sequence continues at coordinate 28,047 of NZ_LSSO01000112.1, forward strand.
GACATTAATCAACGTATAGGCGATTGGCTTGCAAGTGGAGGAAAAGAGGACGATTTGTATATTCAACAGCAACTAAGATATGCAGAACGAATTTTGAAATTGAATAGCGAGTGCGATGAAAATGAATACTGCCCAGATTGCTGGCCAGATGAGAACTAAATATATAACACGATAAATGGGAGGTATTGATTATGAGAAAAAGACCTGTAATGTGGGCGATTGGTTTCAAGCATAAGGAAGGTGCAATTTACAATTGTAATTGTGGTGCAACGGGAGAGTGAAAATGAAAAGTGCCTCAATTCGAGGCACTCTAGTTCGGCTAATAATATTCTAGTACAATACCGAACAAACATTTGGGGCAGCTCCACAATTTGTCGGCTCAGCAGCTATAGCGCCACTAGCTGACATGACCATCATGATTGCTAAAGAAATAGCTAAGAACTTTTTCATAGTTCCACCTCCAAATACAATAAATAATAGAAAGTTCTGACAACAGAGCGTTCTGACAACAGGTTACCATACTTGTATATATTTGACAATCTATAAAAACAAAAAAGCTCCCTCATCGGAAGCCATGGAATATACGTTCGACAAAACTATTATACCATGAGCAGATGGTAAGGGGGAATGATTGATGAACACAATGCAAGAACTTTTAAAAGAGTATAAAGAGACAAGAAAGAAATTGAAAAAAGCATATGCTGATCTAAGAGCAACAGAGACAGTTCTTGATGATTCAGAAAAACGCTACCTCTCTGAAATGATTAGCGATGTAGAGTATGTAATTGAATGGCTGGAGACAGGACGTAGGCCAGAGAACAAACGTGGAATTGAGAGAAGAGCAGCCTATGAAAGAGAAAAGCCAGTGGATCCATTAAGAATGCAGGCATTTGTTTATAGAGGTACGGCAGGTAGTCCTTGCAACCTTACAGAGTGGGAAAAAGAACAACTAGAGGATGCGTTGTGTTGCCTATCAGCTAGAGAAAGAGAGTGCTATATACTTACCCATGGTGAAGGATTTTCATTTGAGGAAACGGCTAGATTTTTGTGTATTTCGAAGAGTAGTGTACAAACACTGGTAACACGGGCACAAAATAAAATTGCAAATCGTGTAGTTTCAAGCCTATTCCTTGTCGGATAGGCTCTTTTTTGTCATACGAAAGCCCACTATAAGTAGAAGGGTAAAACGATGGGAGGTGCTGAATTGAAAATCGTTCCTTTAAGTGATAAAGAAATTGAATTAATCATTAGCGCTCTAGATTATCAAAACTATGAATTTGCAACATATGAAGATGATTCAGGTCACTACGATCTTAAATTAAAGCTAGAGAAACGTCTTAATCAACCAGATTCAGAAGATGATATTAAGAGATTGATAAAAGCAGTTGGAGATAAGCTGGATAAAGAAATCAGGAAGTTCGAATTTGGTTTTGAAGAAACGCAGGAACGGATGAAACAAGTTAGAGAGAAAATGGGTAATTGGGAGCCTAGACTAATTCGCAAACGTTAAATATCTCTAAATTTATTCTGTAGGAGGGATAACATGGCATCTACTTCAGTCACAGTTAAAGTTAATGGAATTGAGGAATTAAAGGAGCTTACAAAAGCAATTGAAGATGTTGTGATAGCACTTGAGAAGTTAAATAAATGTACGAGCAAAAGGAATACCGTAACAGTATCACCGACTCTCAATTTAACGACTGCTCAATGTGTAGATGCAGTTTCTAACAAAGTGATGGAACAGATAAATGATGAAATTACCAAGTCTCTTGAAGTATATGGAAGAAAATTTAAGGTAGATTAGAATAGAATAACTGATTCAAAACTATTTAACATTTATATAATTATTTGATTAAATAATAATTTGTTGCTATTCCATTATAATTTTATTTACCAGAAAGTGATTCTATTTTATGATATAAATGTAATTTATTTACAAATAAAAGTATGAGGTGATTTAAAGTGAAAAAACTTTTAGTGTCATTATCTACTTTTGCGTTGGTTATTGGAACTTTAGCTCTCCCTGTCTCTGCCATGCCTCTAATGACTTCAAATGTTGAAAGCAAAAGTGTACAACCTGCTAAAGCTAGGGTTAATAAGTTACCATCTAGTTGGATTAAACATGACCTATACTCATATTCTTATTCTGGAGGGGACTCTGTTTATTTAAAAGATCATGGAGAACATGGTTTTACAATACTTGTAGATGGTAATCCTGAAGGGATAAGTTATAAAGTCTCACATGCTGGATCAGATATTACAGGTGACTTAACAAAGAGCCAGTTCGTCCTGGTTGAAGGAGATACGGCAAACATTTATTTTTATAATACTACCGGTCAGCAGAAAAATTTTAAGATAAAGTATACTTACTAAAATTTAATTACTGGGGTACGTTCAAAAAGGCGCTTACTAAGCGTCTTTTCTTTTGCAAAACAAACTCAATAGGTGGTGGTGATAATGTAAATGGCTAGAGCAAGAAGTCCAAATAGAGAAAAAGCCGAAACAATGTATCTCGAAAGTGGCGGAAACATGCTTTTGAAAGACATTGCGGAACAACTTGGAGTAAGTGATTCGCAAATACGTAAGTGGAAGAATCAAGACCAATGGGAAGCAAAGCTCAATAGTAACGTTACCAATACGAATAGTAACGTTACTAAACGAGTAGGCGCACCAGAGGGAAATAAAAACGCCGTAGGTAATCGTGGAGGATCAGCTCCAAAAGGAAATAGCAACGCTGTAACCCACGGCTTCTTCCGAAAATACTTCCCAGAGGAAACAGTAGAGATCATGGAAGAGATAGAATCAAAGTCTCCTATTGATATGCTTTGGGAGAACATTGTTATCCAGTACACAGCGATAGTAAGAGCGCAACGTATTATGTTTGTGCGTGATCAGGATGATGAGACGAGGGTATTAAAAAAAGAAAAGCCTGGTATGTTCGGAACAGAAGAAGAGTGGGAATACCAACATGCTTGGGATAAACAAGCTACATTCCTAAATGCCCAATCAAGGGCTATGGCAACTCTACAAGGCTTGATTAAGCGTTATGAAGAGATGCTTAACAGTTCACTAGCAACCGAAGAACAGCATTTGCGTGTTCAAAAATTGAAAGGTGAAATATCTGTCCTGGAACAAAAGACTTCCAAAGATGATGATAAGCCTATCGAAATCCTCATCAAGCGAAAGGGTGAGGGGTAATGGTTGAAAAAGAGGTTAATCCGCACTTTGAGGAGTTTTTGTTCAACTGGGATCACAAATTTTATTTTCTGGTAGGAGGGTATGGTTCATCTAAGAGCTATCATGTGGCCTTGAAGCTAATTCTGAAGCTTTTAGAAGAAAAACGAACTGCACTAGTCATCCGTGAGGTCTACGATACTATCAGAGACTCTTGTTTCACGTTATTTGAGGATATCGTCGTAGAACTAGGACTTGATGAGAAGATAAGGTTTGTAACATCGCCTATGCAGATTCGTTTTCCTAACGGCAGCAAGATCATATTCAAAGGGATGGACAAGCCTGCCAAACTGAAATCCATTCATAATGTCTCAATTGTCTGGATTGAAGAGTGTTCAGAAGTTAAATATGACGGGTTTAAAGAGCTATTAGGTCGGCTTAGACATCCAACGTTGAAATTACACATGATCTTGTCAACGAATCCAGTAAGCACATCCAATTGGTGTTTCAAACACTTTTTCAAGAACACCAAGGCGAAGCATTTTATTATGGATGACAAAGATTTATACAAAGAAAGGGTATTGATTGTAAAAGACACGTATTATCATCACTCAACTGCTGATGATAATTTATTTCTGCCAGCCAGTTATATTGAGCAGTTAGATGAGTTGAAAATACATGACCCTGATTTACACAGAATCGCTCGTAAAGGGGAGTTTGGTGTGAATGGTGTAGTTGTATTCCCTCAGTTCCAATCACGTCCACACAGCGAAGTTATACAGGCTATCGAGAGGATTAGAAGACCTATCTTGCGTGCAGGAATGGACTTTGGGTTTCAAACATCCTACAATGCGCTGCTACGGCTTGCGGTGGATCACGGGGAGAAGATTCTTTATATCTACTGGGAGTATTATAAAAATAAAATGACAGACGATAAGACGGCAGAGGAAATAGATGAGTTTAGACGTTCTGGTGAGCTTATCAAGGCTGATAGCGCCGAGCCGAAAACTATTAGTTTCTTCCGTCAAAAAAGGTTCAACATGAGGGCAGCTAAAAAGTTCCAAGGCTCCCGTGAACAGTACACAAAGAAGATCAAACGTTTTAAAAAGATCATTTGTTCTGATCAATGTCCAAACACCATAGAGGAACTGAAGGAGTTAACATTTGCAGTCGATAAACAAGGGGAAATACTCGAAGATGAGTTCACGATTGACCCTCATACGTTATCGGCTATTTGGTATGCGCTAGATGATTACGAGGTATCAGATTTAAAAGGTGGCTCGGTTTCTTTTGACTAGAAAGTGTTTATGCATTCTTCTTATGAGGAAGTGAAGTGGGAAGAAGGAGTGAATCTTAATAGCTATTCTTCGATAACGATAGCTTCAATACCTCATATGAAAAAGAAATCTCAATCTACTATAACAGTCGATTGAGCAAAGAATGTTAAATTAATAAAATTACTTGCTTGTAGAATCTGATTGATCAACTTCTGGATCATCTGGTGATTCTGAAATATATTGATCAATGGTTTTTGTTACGTTATTGAGTGCATCTGTGAGACGCTTTTCGTTTTCAATACGCTTTTCTAACAGCTTTGTTTGTTTTTGTTCTTCGATTAGAAGTTCTTGATGATGACGTTCCCTTTGTTGGAGATCTTCTTTGTGGTGCCGATCAAGTTGCTCCGATCCAACGTTGGAGAGATGCCATGTAATGATGATTGGAATAATTATCTCCAGAAACCATTTGAGCTTTTCCCATGTCCAAAGCTCCAAAGATTCTTGTGAATCAGAGGGAGGTTCAATAATGGGTGCCGATGAATCAGCATGCTCTTTTTTAGGTAATACATCAAGTAATGTAGATGATAATTTATCTATCGAGGGATAGATTGAATCAGGTATTTGTAAGGGCAGAGGATGTGATATTTTATTAACCAACTCTTGCAAATGACGGATCGATTCATTAGTGGTTAAGAAGGCATCTGTTATATTTTGGTTCTGTTTTCGGTTTTCTAGAGCAACTTTAAATGTTGGTGATATATCGTTCACATGCTTATAAATGTGATTATTTTGTGCATAGTCTAGAGCAGCTTTAAATGTTGGTGATGTACCTTCTTGAATCAAATGTTTAAATAAAGCATTATTTTGTGCATAATCTATGGCAGTTTTAGATGGTTGTGGAATATCTTTTTGAATCGAACGTTTAAAAACATCGTTATTTTGTTCATTGTCTAAATACCTTTGGAATGCAGGGAGATTCATTTTATTTATCTTTGCCTGTATCTTTTGAATGTATTCAAAAGGGTTATTTTTCAAACTTCATTCACCTCTTTGTTACGGATTATGAGTCTGCACAAATTTCATTATTCGACATAAAAATGGGGAATCCTACAAATGAAGGAGATTGTATGTTCTTAACAGAAACAGATGGAATTAACAAAATAATTGCTGATGGTGCTAAGTCAGGCATGACATTAGAAGAGTTTATCCAACGTGAAGTAGACGATTGGGAAGCATCAGAAGTCCGTGAGCTTATGATCAAGGGTGATAAATACTATCGCGGTGACAGTGAGATTTTAAACAGGAAACGAGAAGTAATTGGCGATGGTGGTAAGGTAGAAGATAAGAATCTAGCTAACAATAAGCTTGTACACAATTTTGCAAGGAAACTAGCAGATCAAAAGGTTGGCTATCTGCTCTCTAAACCAATGAGCGTACAAACGAATAACAACAGATACCAAACCTTGCTAGGAGACTACATTGGCAAGGCTTTTTTACGTACTCTCAAAAACGTAGGTAAGGAATCTATCAATAAGGGAAAAGCGTGGCTCCAGGTCTATTACAACGAGGCAGGAAAGCTATCATTCAAGCGTATTCCCAGTGAAGAAGTCATTCCTATGTGGAAGGATAGCGAACACACTGAATTAGATGCTGTTATCCGAGTCTATGAGATTGAAGCGTATGAGGGTAAAGAGAAGAAGCTTATTAAGAAAGTGGAATACTGGGACACTCTAGGTGTTAAACGGTATGTATACGATGGACAACTCATACCAGATGTAGAAATGGGTGACGAAGGTAGTCATTTTGTTGTCATGAGTGGAGCAGGTAAGGAACAAGGCCTTAACTGGGAGCGAGTGCCGTTCATCTGCTTCAAGTATAACGATGAGGAAATACCGTTAATCAAGTTTATTCAATCACTCATTGATGACTATGACTATCGTAAATCAGATAACGCTAACAACTTAGAGGATATGCCGAACAGTATTTATGTGTTAAGGGACTATGACGGCACCAACTTAGGGGAGTTTCGATACAACCTCGCTGCTTATCGTGCTGTTAAAGTAACGGGCGATGGTGGAGTCGAAACCATTAGCTTGCCGATTGATACAGAGGCGTTTAAAACTCATATGGAGATGAACAGAAAAGATATTTATGAGTTTGGGCGTGGCGTTGATACGCAGTCTAATAACTTTGGAAATGACCCTTCAGGAATCGCATTGAAATTCCTTTATGCTGACTTGGATATGGATGCCAACATGATTGAGACTGAGTTCCAAGCATCTATGGAGCATCTACGTTGGTTCATTGATCAGCACATAGTTAATACAGCTCAACAAGATTTCAGCAATGAGACAGTAGAATTCATTTTCAATCGAGATATTCTGATCAACGAAACGGATGCGATAACGAATGCAAAGGATAGTGTGGGCATCTTATCTGACGAAACAATTGTCGCTAACCACCCATGGACAACTAATGCGCAAGAAGAGTTAGCTAGAAGAAAGCAAGAACGTGAAAAAATGATGAATCAATCAGATCCATATGCTGACTTTGCTCCTAAGGATGAAAACGAATGAAAAAGCGCAACCAGCCACCACGTAGCTATTGGCAAAAGCGCAGTGAACAGGTAGCGCAGTTGTCCTTTGATGAGGCTGACAAATATGCTGAACAGCTTAGAAAAGAATATGACCGAGCTATAACAAGTATTAAGCGAGACATTGAGGCGTTCTATCAGTGCTTTGCTAACAACAATGAGATTAGTCTAGCAAATGCCCGTAAATTACTTTCAGGTGGCGAAATGAAAGAGTTCAAAATGACGCTAGAAGAGTTTACAGCAAAAGCTAAGGGTAACTTAGATGGTCGTTGGACAAAGGAATTAAACAACGTCTACTACAAAACTCGTGTAAGCCGTTTAGAGGCACTTTTAGTCCAGATAAGGCAATCAGTCGAGGAACTAACTTCAAAGCAAGAGAGACGTACCAGAGAGCTTCTGGAAGGCAACTATACAAACACCTATTATCGAACTTTATTTGAGATTCAAGCAGGTACGGGGATAGGTGTTTCTTTTGCTCGGGTAGACAAAGAGTCACTAGAGAAGACTTTGCAAATCAACTGGAAGGATGGCAACTACAGCGAGCGTATTTGGAACAATCGGGATAAATTGCTATCCGAGGTTCAAACATTGCTTTCTCAATCGTTCATTCGCGGAGATAGTTCTGATAAGACAGCAAAAGCATTGTCTGAACGGATGAATGTCTCCTATTCACATGCAGCAAGGATTGTGAGGACGGAGAGTAGCTACATCACTCATCAAGCTACTATGGATGGTTATAAGGCAAGTGGAGTGGTCAGAAAGTATGAAATCATAGCTTCTTCAGATGGGCGGACCAGTAGAATTTGCCGGAGTCTTGATGGCAAAGTGTTCAAATTGAGTGAACAAGAGGTTGGGGTTACGTATCCCCCATTCCATCCGAACTGCCGAACAACGGTTGTTCCTTATTTTGATGATGAAATTAACGTAGGTGAACGTATCGCAAGAGATAACAAAGGTAATGTGTTTTATGTTCCTGCTGATATGACATATGGTCAATGGGAAGAAAAATACGTTGCTTAAATGAGCCGTTTCGGTACTGTCGGCGTAAAAGAACAGGACATCACCGGACGCAACCGGGATAAAAAGCGTAGATGAAAGGGTGGATATCATGGACTTGAAAGAACTGTTGAAAAGCATGGGTCTTAGCGAAGAGCAAATTACTAAGATCATGGGAGGCGTTGAAGAAAAGTACAAGGGATATGTACCAAAACACAGGTTTGATG